>DYLV01000169.1 GCA_020721925.1 Leptospira biflexa | reverse complement strand
TGTACGAAATTATTTTGCCGGCGGTTGTGCGTTTTTCTGTGCCGGGGCTGATTGCGTCTGCGGTTCGCCCGCCTTATCTTTTCCACCTTCCACCGATTCAGCCCCACCCTGCGGCATAAAGGAAGAAGGCGCCTCACCTCCCTTCGGCTGAAGCATTTTCTCATATTCAGGATTGCGCTCAATACGAGCAACATCCTTGAGTTCATCAACCATCTTTTTCATCTTCAGGAGAAGCTTCTGCGAAGAAAGATACTGGCGAATTTTCTTCTCGGCCTGTTCAATGGGTTCCATCTTGAAGTTGTCCCTGTGCTCGTTATAGAACGCCTCGACTTCCTGATCGCTCACGCCGATTTCATTTTTAAATTTTTCCCGGATATAATATTGCACCACTGCGGTGTCAGTTGCCACCTTCATCATCGCCTTGACTTCGGGTTTATCTAGCACTCCCGCCTGCACCGCTTTGTTATACATAATCCGCTGGTTGATTACCTCATTGAGAAAAATTTCCTTATTAAGTGTGGGCAGTTTCTTCACAAATGTGAAGTCGGACGCAAGTTTGTCAATATCATCATTTGTAATATCGAACTTCATCTGCATTAGAGCGTTCTTGTGATGCGCATAATAGAGATCGTTGAGTTCATCGATGGTGATCGTTTCACCGTCGATTTTTACAATCCATTTGCCCTTGCCGCATGCGAACACTGCAAGCGCTATAAACGCAAGACATACTGCCATCGAACATATAATCAGCTTTCTCATGACTGCTCCCTTCTCATTAAAATAATGCTGGCCATGCAAGAATTACCATGCAAAACAATCTCTTTGTTATATCAATACAAGAGAGGTGAATCGTAGCCAATCAGGTCAAAAGGCGCAACAATTTTTTTATCTCTTCTATCTTTTTTTGTTCATCGATATCGCCCGGAATAAAAACAAGAGTTTTTTTATCTCCCCTGTCGATGGAAACTCTTTTATCTTTTTTAAGAAGATGCACCAGACGGGTGCGATCAACTGCCGCTGATGAAGAAAACTTCAACCTGATGCACTTTTTATCTTCGATTATTTTTTCGATGCCGAGATTGCTCGCAGACAATCGAATTTTTTCCACCTGGATGAGAGAGAGAACGCCCGAGGGATATCGTCCAAAACGATCTTCCATTTCCCGAACAAGTTCATCCACCTCCTTTTCAGTCTGACACGATTCAAAACGCTTATACAATTCCATTTTCTGGCGTTCATCGGAAATATAATCATCGGGAATAAACAGGTCGCTTAAAAGCGATACCGATGCCCTTCGCTCGTGCGCTGCCTTCGGCTTTTCACCTTTCAGCGCGCTGATCGCCTCTTCGAGCATCTGGCAATAGAGATCGAATCCCACTTCAATTATGTTGCCCGACTGCTCCTTCCCGAGCACGTTTCCAGAACCACGGATCTCAAGGTCTTTCATTGCTATCTTGAAGCCGCTCCCCAGCTCGGTATATTCCGATATGACCTGAAGCCTTTTCTGGGCGGCTTCACGTAGAGGTCGATTCATGGGATAAAAAAGGTACGCATATGCTTTCGTTATTGAGCGCCCAACTCTTCCTTTGAGTTGATAGAGTTGCGCAAGCCCGAAGGTATCTGCCCTGTTGACTAAAATAGTATTGACATTCGGCATATCGAGCCCCGACTCGATAATTGCCGTGCTGACCAGCACATCGTATTTCCCGTTGAGAAAATCGAGTATGACATCCTCAAGTTCATGCTTGTGCATTTGTCCGTGCGCCACGCAGAAGCGCGCTTCAGGCACAAGTTCTCGAAGCATCCTGGCCTGAATCGTGATTGTCTCCACGCGGTTATGAACGTAGAATGCCTGTCCTCCGCGTTCAATCTCCCTGAGTATGGCGCTTCGCACAATATCGGGATTATCTTCAAGCACGTATGTTTCTATCTCCTGGCGGTTTTCAGGTGGAGTCTGAATTACAGAAATATCGCGTATTCCCGATATCGCCATATGAAGTGTCCTGGGTATTGGTGTGGCCGAAAGCGTAAGCACATCGACGAGCGTTTTCATTTTTTTAATCTGCTCTTTATGTTTTACGCCAAAGTGCTGCTCCTCATCAATCACCAGAAGACCTAAATTTATAAAATTGACGTCTTTTGCCAGAAGCGCGTGGGTACCGATAACAATGTCCAGAGCGCCGCTTTGCAGTTTCTTTTTGATCGCTTTCGCTTCAGCGGGGCTTCGAAATCGCGATATCACATCGATGGAAACGGGATATTCTTCAAAACGTCTGGTGAAGGTCGCATAGTGCTGCATGGCAAGAATGGTCGTCGGTACGAGCACTGCCACCTGACGTCCCGCCATCACCGCTTTAAACGCGGCGCGAATCGCAACTTCCGTTTTGCCAAAACCGACATCACCGCAGACAATTCTGTCCATCGGTCGCGGAGATTCCATGTCATCTTTCACATCCTCTATGCACGTAAGCTGATCGGGCGTTTCTTCATATTCGAATTTCGACTCGAATTCTTCCTGCCATGCCGTATCTGGAGGAAACTGATATCCCTCAAGCGCACTTCTTGCGGCATATATTTCGATGAGTTCCTTTGCAAGCTCTTCAACTGATTGCCTTACTTTTTCCCGAATGCGATTCCATGCGGACTTTTTCCCCAGCGCATCAATCCGCGGATGTTTTCCTTCCAGCCCAATATATTTTTGCAAAAGGTTCATCTGATCCAGCGGCACATACAGCATGTCGCCTTCATCGTATTCCACCGCGATGAAATCCCTTTCTACGCCCCCTGCCTCCATTCGTTTCGTTCCCCGGAAAATTCCGATGCCATGATTGAGATGCACCACATAATCGCCCGCCTTGAGGTCGAGTATCGATCCGAGTGCAAGCGATTGTTTCTTTTTAAATCGCGTCTTTTTCCGGTATGCTTTACCAAAAATCTCATGATCGGTGATCACTATTATTTTGAGCGCTGAAATTTCAAAACCCTCTTTTAGCGGCAAAAGCAAAATCTGAAATGGCACATCATCGTAATGTTCAAATACGCGCGGCGGATTGAATTCCGAAAAAAGATCCGCAAGCCTCCGCGCCTGGCCTTCAAATGCGGTGACAACGACGACGCGCCACCCTTCTTCAAGTCTATGGGATATATCAGCCCTTACATTCTTTATTCTGCCTAAATAATTCGTAATGCTGCGAAGTTTTAGGTGCACCGCACCCCGCGAATGCACAATCGAGGATATTTCAATTGCACAATTTCGCACTTCCTGCAAGAACTCTCCTCTGAAAAGTATTTCCGGGGGGACGGCAAGGATGTCCTTCGACCGTTTACGATACAATTCTGCAAAAGTCGTTTCAAGAATATCCCGCTGAGCTAAAAGCTCCTCTATATCCACCAATATGATGCGAAATGTGGTATTGATAAACGAAACTAAATAATCATGTCCGAACAACAATGGGAAAAAATCAATTATTCCATTGATGCGCCCGTCGAATAATCCACTTTCATCAAGCCCGAACGCGTGCACCGACTCATCCTGCACCGATGTCTTCATCAATTCCAGCAGTCGCTGCCTATCCGATGCATCGAGCAGAATTTCTCTTCGAGGATATATTGTTATCGAGTGCACCGCATCTGTCGAGCGCTGGCTTTCCGGATCGAATTCCCTGATGGAATCGATCATATCGCCGAAAAAATCCAGCCGGCAGGGAACTTCCCGCCCGGGGATGAACACATCTATGATGCCACCTTTGACTGCAAACTGCCCCGGCGCTTCAACCCTGTACTCTCTCGAATACCCATACTCCACCAGAAGATCCACAAGGTCTTCAAAAGGACATTCTTCTCCTTTTGCTATTTTAAAACCGCGACCCACAAAGCGTTCTTTCCCGGGCATCGCGCGAAGCAACGCCTCGAGCGTGGTGATCGTGATACAGCATTCTTCTTTGATGATACGGTAAATTGCAGATATCCGCTCCGCTTCGATTTTTTCAGAGGGGTGCGCATATTCGTAGGGCAACACTTCCCATGAAGGCAGTAGCGAAATCTTTTCCGGTTCTATAAAGCCAGCTACATCAAGTGAGAGATCGTGCATTTTCTGATAATGCCGTGCAACGACGATCGTCGGTCGCGGATTTGACAGAAAAATGGAGGCGATGAGAAAGCCATAGGACGAAGGTGCGATACCCTCCACGCTCGTTCCCCGCGCGGCTTTGAGAAGCGAAGAGAACTCTTCAATGCGGCAATATTTTTCTGCACATGCGCGAAGCAACATCGTATTATAGTGAACGGCCGATGGAAAACCAGGCGGTTTTATCGTGCGAAGTTTTTTTCATGACTTCCGCTTCGTGTTTCAAAATCATGTTTTTCAGCTCGGCCTTGCCTTCATAGTATCGGTATCCATAGTAGATACCCGCCCCATATCCTGCTGCAGAAGAGAGGACACAAACCGCTGCGATGATGGTGCTGATGATGCCGAAATGTGTATAGCGGTATACCGCATAGCCGGCGGCAAGCGTAAAAGTCCCTGACGTGGTAAAAAAAAGTGCGTGATAGCCGTTTTCTCGCGTATTCTTCCTCTCGAGCATGAGGTAATCGACCAGCTTTTCATGTGAAAGCGTTTCAAAAACATTCCTCTTCGAGGGATCGAGAAAGAATTCACCGCTTATAGGATAACGCCGGAAGTAATAATACCGCGAATCGACCGAAATACCGTCCACCAGCCGTTCAATGGTATAGGAATAGCTTCCCTGCGAAAGCGCAAGAGGCAAACTGGCAAGGTAGAAACTCGCCATATATGTGCGCGGGGATAAAATAAATGACTCGGATTTCGCGCTTTCCACGTTCTTTTTTACGGTTATTCGATACTTTGCCTTATAACGGAGGTCCCTTTCGTTATAGAGATCCTGCCATATAAATGGAGTATTCGGATTGCCTATTACACCAAAAGGATATTCGAGAGGGTCAAAGGCGCTCGATGCCCGGAGCTTTTCGGAAATACACATGGAAAAAAGCACCGCCCACATCAGTACAGAAAATGTTTGAACGAAGTACGTATGTTTATTTATCATTATCGACCACTCCGAGTGATTCAATCATTTCAATGAGCCCTTCGAAGAGCGATATCCCTTTCGCTCCAATTTCGAGCCGATGTAGTTTTAATCGAGAAAGGGAAATGAGTTCTTCAAACCGATGAACAGAATTTTCAAAAGCGCCGGCCTCCTTCATCAAGCTTCGTATCATGCGAATGTGCCGCGCGCTCTTCGGCGAGGAAGAAAGAAGTACAACGAACCGCCGTGCATCCCGGGGTTTCATCTCCTGAATTGCATGCGCTACCAGCATGGACAGCTTCCCCTCCTGAATATCTGAATCGGAGGATTTTCCCATGGCTTCGCTTTTTCCATACACTCCGATGACATCGTCTCGTATCTGAAATGCCATTCCGAGCGGGAGCGCAAAATCGTGTATGCGTTCGATTTCTTTTTTATTGGAACATCCAGAAAGCACATACCCCATAAGAAGCGGATATACTACTGTGTAATATGCCGTTTTCTCAGAGCAGATTTCCCCTGCAATATTCGCGGGAGGAAGTGATCGTGGCCTTGAATATAAAATATCCAGAATCTGGCCATACGCGGTACGCGCATAGGTTTCTGCAAAAAGCCGGAAAAATGAATCCTTTTCCGCGCAGCCAAATTTCGCCTCTGCAACAAGTTCAAGCGCAAGCGCAAAGAGAATATCTGCCATTACAATCGCCACGTCACTGCCAATAGAAGGATTTTTGCTGTATCCTGCATACTTTTTCCCGACGATCACATGGAGCGCGGGCTTGCCCCTGCGCAAAACCGC
>DYLV01000012.1 GCA_020721925.1 Leptospira biflexa | reverse complement strand
CAGGCAGGCAATAATACCACTTATGAAAGTGCACTCACCCCCATGAGCGCAAGAGCGGAACATTAAAGAATGTTAAGCAATGTATTTCCTACACGAATGACATCGCCGCTGTTTAAAAACACTTTCTTGTTTTTAGGAATGGGGTTGTTGTTCACATAAGTGCCGTTGGTGCTGTCTTTATCATAAATATAATAGTTTTCTAATTCCTGTTCAATGATTGCATGTCGCCGCGAAACAAGCGGGTCATCTTTTATTACAATATCGTTATCTTCATCTCTACCAATTTTAATTACGCGCTTCATCACAAATTCAGTATTTTTAAATCTGATTTTAACGCATTTACTACCCTGACTTTCCTTACATTCTTTAACCTTTTTATCCCTTTTATAAAGAGTCCGATCATCCATCAATCTGCCTCCTCTCACGAATCTGAAATCTAAAATACTACAATGCCTTATGGGCACTTTCAAAAACTGCTTTCATCTTTCTAAATAACATAAAGAAAGAGTGTTTACCTATACTTTGTACTTTCAAAAGAGCAACCCATGAGATAGTTTTTAGAAATTCCCTTCTATTGCACGCAATGCAATTTAAAACCGCAAATGTGATTCACAATCGCAAATCAAACGATATTCATAGGAATATCTGAAAATGACGTACAGCGCATACCGTTTCACTTAAAAAACATATTCCGATATCTCAAATAATTCTTTACAAAAAAAGGTCAAGCAATTATATTTCAATAGGCAAATCTAATATCGTACACAATAAATCTGGATTCTTTCATGGAGCGCTTGTCATGAATAGAACAATCCGCGATTACGTTATTCAAAAGCAAATCGGCTCAGGTGGCATGAGCACGGTGTACAAAGCAATCCATCCCGCATTGAATGTGCCTGTCATCATCAAGAAGTTAGATTTACTGGAACACGACACGGAAGAGCGCTTTAAGCGGGAAGCAAAAATCCTTATGGGATTGCGCCACGATAACATTGTAACGGTGTATGATTATTTTGTCGATGGAAATGATAAATACATTGTCATGGAATACATACAGGGCGTTCCGCTTTCCACAATTCTCGAAAAGCGCGGTTTTCTTGACGTTCGCATTGCCATGCTCATTTTTCGCGAGATCGCAAAGGGTCTTAGCCATGCTCATTCCAAAGGCGTCGCGCATCGCGATTTAAAACCGAGCAACATTATCATCTCACAAAAAGGCGAGGTGAAAATAATAGATTTCGGTATCGCATCTGCATCTGAGGAGCGCGAAAAAGACGAAACGAAGGTCGCACTCACTCAAACCGGACTTACAATGGGCACTCCTGCGTACATGGCACCGGAACAATTGCGCGATATGCGCCTTGCAACATACCAGTCCGATATTTATTCCCTTGGGATAATTCTCCAT
Source organism: Leptospira biflexa (assembly GCA_020721925.1). Classification (GTDB taxonomy): domain Bacteria; phylum Spirochaetota; class UBA4802; order UBA4802; family JAGODF01; genus DYLV01. The sequence continues at coordinate 31,183 of DYLV01000012.1, read as the reverse complement.
GAAATGCTCACTGGTTACCGGCCATACGATTTGGAACTCAACCGCCCACGAAAAAAAGAGCGCAATATAGCCGAAATACCGTTTTTTTTAAGGCGCATCATTTACAACTGCACGCAGGAAAAAACAAATAAAAGATACAAAGACGTTTTAACTCCGGTCAAAAAAATGGATCGTTTTTTTAGAAACATTACGCACGAAGAAGCGAAAGAAATAATCGCCGAATATGCATATAAAAACAAGTTCCTCGATTCATACAGAAAAACCAAACCTGTGTATTCTTCTTTTATTGCTTCATTTATCGAATCTCCCCACCGAAAGTATGGACTCGCCATAGGAATTCCTTTACTCATTGCAATCGTTATTTCCGCTCTAATTTTATTTACGGACACATACCATATAATTTTCAACCGAACCACGCACGGCAAAGTGGAAATACTTTTCAATTTTCCGCTGAGGCCTGCATTGCAACGTTTAAGCTGGTATCGAACAGAGAAAAAACTTCCCGACATAAAAAGAAATCCTGGGCTGTATGAAGATCGCGCAAAAGAACTCTCGTCAGTTCTTTACAAATACATACGAGAAGAATATGCTGATCTTTTGTTCAATTTCAAAATGAACGCCTGGCTCATACGTCAAAAAGAGAAAGGCAAAGGCATCATCAAAAAAGAAAAACTCCTGCTTTCTCCCAAAACGTATGTCCGCATTCTCGATTTTGATGATTTTGAAATTACGTTACCTGAATCGGGCGAAATTCCTGAACACCTTACGCTCTCCAGCGGCATCCTTTATAAAGAAAAAGGGGATTATAGCTGTTCCATGCTCGTGGGTGGCGCTTCCCATCGCACGTATTTTACGCTTCTACCTATAAAGGAAAGTAAAGAAACTCTCCAGCTTTCTCACACGTACACGCCAACTCCCCGCAATAAAGTAAATTTCAACTTCACGTTTTTAGACCGCAAAAGCCGAAAACCCGTTGATAATGTCGATATCAAAATTTACTGGTCGGGCGCGTATCAAAGCTGGAAAGATTTTTCGGCTAAAAAGGTAATGATGGAAAATCTCCTTAACGGGTATTCATATTATTTTAAATTTGAACATCCCGATTACAAAACTATTCGAAATTTTCTAATCCGTGTTGACCGCGACCAAACAATCGCCCATCTGACTATCTGGCTTGATCCCGTAAAAAAGGAATGACCGCTTCGATAAAGAGCACCGATGGGGAAACATCAGACATTTTGAATGGCTCACATCGTCAAGGCTCAGGCTAAGATGCGGCTTCTTTGCTTCTGAAAGTTTCTGCTTTCTTCTCTTCAAAATTTCATCCAGCGTATCTTTAAACACCTCAACCGATGGTACTTACCCAAGTGATGAATGCAGACAATTATTGTTGGAGTGCTCTACGCATTCTACAATCATTATTTTTACAGAAGACAGCGTCACGAAATAATTCGGCCGAAGCACTTTCTGCCGCATTAGATGTAATAGTTAAAATAACATATGAATATTGCCATTTACCCCGCTTTAGAATTCGAATCTTTTGGTTCCAATAACAAACCTGCTCAACAGGGCACTCACCATAAGGGACAGAAAAAAAACCGCGGTCATTTTCACCAGGGATGGCACTTGCGGTATGTGCGAAAAAGCATAGAGAAATGAAACTACAATGGCCAAGTGCGTCAGATATATGTTGTATGAATTGGCCGAAAAAAAGGCACCCGCTTTTCCCCGGTTGTTCCAGCGTGACCGCGCCAGGGAAAGAAGAAGCCCGGTCAGGGAGAAGCATGTCGCGGTGTGCGCCAGGGAATACCAGTATATTAGTTTTATTGACCGTATGTGCTGTTCGTAGTATGCTCCCATAGAACCGAGCATAATCAGCAGCGACAGGGCCAGGGGAATAATCCAGAAGAGGGCACCGGGGAAATTCGAGCCCAGTTCAAACCACCGATGCCGGCAGGCATAGAGTCCAAGTATGAAGTAGCATATATAGACCGCCATGCGGGTAGGCTGAAAAACATATAGTGGCGTGATCTTCCAGTAAGGCGTGTCGCTGAAAAGGGCTATTTCAGGCAGAGAGAGATTGACCAGCAGAAAACTGCCGAAAGACACAGCCAGAAAGGTGCCCAGTGTCACCCTGACTGTCCACTTTCCCTGTACTGAGTCAGAAATTGTGATTTTTTGTTTCAGAACAGTAGTGTAAATATACACCGCCAGTGCAAAAATCAGAAATACCGTCAGGAGAACTGCGAGGAACCACAGGTGCTGCAGAATAAAAGTTCCATCCGTGACTGTTTGTTGCACATCGAGGACGCCGACACCGGGATCAGCGATACTCTCGATGTTTTTTAACCAGAAAGAGGGGTAGTTTTTCAGGTTGATTGTGCCCGATATCGTTGATTGGCCAACGAAGGAAACAACAGGGTTGAAGACCGCAGCGGTTATCAACAAAGGGATGCCCAGACGCTTTAACTTGCCCGAGGCAAAGTTAGGGGCGTTTTTATGGATAATCGAGTGCAGGGCGAAATAGCCAGCGATGAAAAAAAGAACTGGCATCATGAACACATCGAGCAATGAAACAAAGAGACCTGTCAGCATAATGCTGTTCGGATCGCTGACATACCAGCGAAAGCCCGACACATAGCCGAGCATGGTGTGAAAAAGCACCACCAGAACGATCATGCTGTAGCGGAGATTGTCCAGAAAGATGATGCGGGAAGATGGCATGCGACTCATCGTAAGCCTCCTTATATTGAATTACCTGTGCTGAGGAATAAGTCGCAACCGTTTCCTCAGCACAGTTCGGTTCACCAGGTACCGATGAGAAATATCCAGTCAGGTACGCCTTCCGGTCGTCTACGGAACGGACCTCGAAATGACATTCGCCGTCTTCATCGTTGACGCAATACGCCAATTCTACCGTCGAGGGTAAATACACCGGCCGTTTGTATTCGACCTGCAATTCCTTAACGGGAAACGATATCGATTTTTCGAGCGCGGCTACGACGCGCGCGAGCAGGTACATACCATGTGCAATCGGCCTTCGAAAACCGAACGGCCGTGCAGAGAGCGCACACAGATGAATCGGGTTGTAATCGCCCGATACCCGCGCATACCTCCGCCCCGCATTCGAGGCCACGATCATAGGGAGTATGTCGCCATCGAGGGACGGTGCTGCCGGTTTTTGCTTTTTCCTTCCCGACGATTTCGAACGGGTTTTATGGATGTAGTGACTTCGACATTCGAGGACCCTATTGCCTTTTCTGAAAAAATCTGCGACGATTTCCACGACACGTCCCGCGTGGGTACTCATATCGCTTCCGACGCTGCAGCGCACATCAAACACATCGTCCTTCGATGACGGTGCGTACTGCCGGAAGATGTTGTCTGTTTGCACCAGCCCGGCAATGCGGAGTGGGAAGGCCGGGTCAGTGAGAACGGAGAGCTGGACGCGTTGCGCCAACACGTAATAATACGGAAATGGGATGCGATCTGATTGGTGTATGCCGCACATATCGTTAAATGCCTCAAGGGCGCGTTCTCTTACGCACACACCGGTTACAGAACGCTCTATGTGCTTAAACGTTGCGTTGTTATCCATCCCCGGCTTTTGGATAATGAGTGCTTTTACAAGCAATATCCCGAGCGATGGTAATGCTGAATTGGACAGGGTTGCGAGTGTATTCATGCCAACCTCCTGGTGCCGCTGTGCGGTCTTTGTATCCCGGTACCGCTATGAAAAATATTCGTGATACTTCTGCGGGATAACCGATTTATTCACTTCGAACAGCTCGATGAGAACCCCGTCTGGCGCCGGCACCATCACGTACTTCATGTACCCGAGATCAGTGACGGGCTTACGCAGCGAAACGCCGGCGGATTGTAGCATTTCGTAGTCGCGCGAGACATCATCCGTTTGAATCCCAAAATGGTGTATGCTACCCGCCCCAGGGACCTTGGGCGGCTGGTCGTAGAGATGTATTCTTCCCGAGCCGATTTGAATGAACACGTTCCGCGCGCCAGCGATTTCCATGTCGAGAACGACCCGCCCCCCGAAAAAATTCCGATAAAAATCTATGGTCTCCTGCGCATTTGATGCAAAGAGATGAACATGGTGTACCGAGTGTGCCACAGGCGCCTCCTTACGTTGTGTTTTTAGTTCGTTTCGATTTCAATTTTCCCCCGGCCACGCCACCCCGTTCTTGCACCGAGATGCGGGCAGCCCATCGTTTCGCCCATGCATCCAGCTGCAGAAGAATGGCCCCCAACTCGACGCCATCGTCGGTGATAACATAGCCCTCCTTCTCCCGGAGCAAGATGATTCCCGCCTCCCGCAGTTCGGACAGTCTCGTGTTGAGCACGGTAGGGGATATGTCGCCGCAGAGTTTCTGCAACATCCTGAAACTGCACGGCGAATTTTTATGGAGCTCCCAGAGAATGCGCAGAGCCCATCGCCTACCCAGAAGCTCAAGCACTGCCATGACAGGACGCCCTGTGCGCGAATTATTAAGCTTTGTTCCCGGTTTTGGTATGGACATATGGCCTCATGCATTATTTCAATAGTATTTTACCACCACTCGATCAAACAGCATTTCAACCCGCATGCGTCGATTCCGATGGCATGAAGACAGACCGCTTTGTTTGCTCTCACGCCACCGCATATCTATGAGTTTGATATATAAGGATCGCGTTTTCTCCTTAAAGTATTATGAATCCATTGACTCGATAGTTTATATGCGAACGGCTGTAGTTTTCGTTTTATTAACGGCAGCGTTTTCATCATATCTTGCAATGGAGTCAGATCATGAGCATGCATGATTTCCATTCCCTTGACTCTGGCATAATGTTGCGCCCCGATTATCCCGTTGATTGAAAACTCAATTGACGTATTTCTCCTCTCCGGGAAACGGGCGAAGTTTTTCTTTTCCCGCAGGCACGCCTCATGCAATTCCCGGTCAAACGTAGGCTCGAATACTTTCCACATCCCATCAATTTCTATTTCCGGGTAAGTATGCAGAAATGGATCAGCCCAAAACCGATATGCTATCGGATGGAGCAGGTCAACCAACGCCTCTTTTGAAACCCACATAAACGCCAGTCTGGCTTTAAATCCAATGGCACTAGCCATTGTGAACAGCAACACGGCCTTGTTCATGCATGCACCTCTTTTTTCCTGTAGTACTTCTTCCGGCGACATGAATTGTCTCGGGTGAATATCAAAACGTATCTCATCCCTAACATACGTAAACAGCGCTTCAAGTTTCTCTACCCTGTCGCTGACATCTCTCGTGATATAATCAATCACGTCATTAAGTCTGGCATTATGTCCGGGGGAAATATTTGTTATTCGTTTCATTTTCGCTCAATACACAAATGGGATTATTTTTTTTATACTTCGTTGGTAGCGTATATAGCGTTCACCATGTACGGACGCCAGGTGCCTTTCTTCGATTGGTATGACATGCGCCGTCTGCAGCACAAAGAGAACGACGCAGAGCACTATAAATATATACATTCGCGTCAGCAGCGCGAGCCCGATGCACATGCACAGCACCGACGCATATATCGGATTTCCGATATACCGATACGGCCCCCGAACAGTCAAATAATCACCCCTCCGGGGCTCGACAGCGGCCAATCGGAAGCTTCCTCCCATGAGAATTCGGGACCAGCAAAAAATATACACCCCGAGCAATGACACACAAAAGCCGAATACAATAAACAACGCCTTTATTGTTTCAGCAAGAGAAAACCGGGACCATAAGAACCATTCAGGACGTCCCGTGAGCAAATATACCGCTGTTGCCGGTAGTAGTATGATTTCGTACGAAAGGTGGATAACGGAATACAGCCATGACACACATCCGCCCTGCGGGACCTGGATACGTACCGAACCCGGAGAAAAGAAATATACGAGACCGGCGGCCCACCAGAGAAACAGTATGACAAGACCAATATGGTAATCTTTAAATATGATCACGATATCTCGTATCTCGTTAGATTTATTTATAATTATGCCCCATGATACAAAATACTCACATACCTTATAGCCAGGTAATATTTTTTAGCGTACGCCTAATACCGCGCCTATATCGATACTTGGGATAACCAATTATGACCGTGCCGACGACTTCGTTGTTTTCGGGAATTGAAAAAAGGGTCCTGAGCTTCTTATTGTTCTCTACAATTGGATAGACGATGGTCATGGCTGTTCCGCCAAGACCCACCGCGTGTGAGGCGAGAAATGCATACGTTACGGCAATATGTATATCCTCACGATAGAGCACCGAATCTCGATTCGCGTGGAAAAGAATCATCGCTGGCGCTTTTCGCATAATTGTGTCTTCCGTACCAGCCCTGAGACCAGGAAGACGTTGTTTCATCATGGGGACAACGTGGTGGTCGAGGGCCCGGAACATCTCCCTACCGCTGCGCTTCTTGATAAATCTCCTCAATATGGGATTTTGCATTGCTTTACAAATGAACGTGTAATCATCGATCAGATACGGGAGCGCTTCCCTAATAAGACTTGTATTCTGCACCACCGTTATCTCTGTTTTAATCGGAGGAAGTCCGGGAGGTGCCATTGCTATTGCAGTGACGATTTTTTCCAGTAGTTCGCGCGGCACCGGCCTTTCCTGGAAATTACGTATGGCCCGGCGGCTCATGATCAAATCGAAAAACGCCGCAGGGTTTGGACTATATTTCGGGAGGTCAAAAAAATCATCATCATATGTATACCCGCTAACGAATACCGCTTGTTCGGGGCATATTGCCATGCACTGAACGCATTTAAAGCAAAGCGGTGCGCGTTCCTGGATGATGGTTACAGCGCCCGATTCCATTGAAAATATTTTATGTGGGCATACCTCTATGCACAATGTGCATTGCGTGCATGCTGAAGTATCTATAGTAATTGCATCCATAATGTCAGCTACCATGTTCTAAAATAACAGCTTGAACGCAAAAGATGTGAAATGCGGCTTTCATACACAACATTTCCTATTCATTTCATTACTCCATCCGGTTTTTTTCCAGTATTTCCTGTTCAAGAACGGTAGTATGAAACCTGGGATGCTCCTATTCCCTATGCCGACACTAAATGATGCTTCGATATCTTCGATGGTTTCTGGGCTGCCGGCAATATTTTCGGTATGAATAACATGATCTCTTTTCCCATCCCACTGTATATTCCATGATACCTTTAACGGGCGATAACATTTTTGATAAGTTTTACCGTCCACACTGGGGTCGGCATCAAGCCATGATCCCTCTAGATGGACCTGCACAAAACAGTGATAGTACGGATCATTGTTGAAATAGACGTCGTTACCGATCAGGGGCTTCAAGAATGCACGCCTCAGGGGGCGTTTGGCGATGCGAGCCGGGATTGAAAATTTTCTAAGAAGCGCAACCATCAAGAGAGTTTTGTTCCAGCATGCTCCGTATCCTTTTTTCATCGTTGCGGAAGCGGTAACGCTCAAAGAATCGGCGCTGAGAGGTATAGTATCGCGGACATATTCAAATAGCGTAAGCGCAGTTTCACGCGAAGAATTACCGTGCGGCACGACTACGCCCGTGAAGTCGTCGCTTCGATAGTCGCAATAGTATGTTTCATCCAGCCAGATGGCATCGCCCGTCGACTTGTTAATGTTCATTGCCATTTCACCATGCGCTACATATTCCGTAACGCTACAAATATAGTAGCATTACGATCATCCGTCAAGTAAAAAACCAAATTTTATATATTTTTTTTCTCAATAATTATTACTAAACCATAAAAATGGAGTTAAAGTAAAAAAGTAGTAGTAATTAAAAAATCCTCCAGTTTACCGGGATCACCTCAAAACTAAACAAAAGATGACTTTAAATGAACATAACAGAAATAATCTGTTATAAGATAATTTCACCCTCATTACGTTTTGTAATGTACCCAACCCTAACGCGGCTCGTTAGAAAAATGTATTCATGTGTGTAAGTTATACACATATATCAATTCCTGACATGTATAATTTTTACCCACATATTGTTACCGCTCTGCTTTTTTATCATGCTTTCACCATAATCATTTATTACATCCATGTTAAATAGTTCATTATATGAATATCCTAAGAAACCTATATTATGTCGTATTAAATTTTGTAATTCCGATGATTATATTACACTTTTATAAAATCATCCAAAACAATCAAAATATATTATAAATTATATTTACATTAATATGAATTTGTATTTTATTCTAAATGTACCACATCGCTCAGGCTGTTTCTTTTGATCTATTGACCATCAAATATAATACCCAATTATCCGCAATAATACAGTAGTTTGCTCACCAATAAATGATAATTGTTATTTTTTGTACATTCTAAAAAAATTATGTTTGATTTAAAAAATGGCATGTTTATTGCTAAATAAATTAACGTTGTGGCTGTTATGAGGATAATGATATGAAACATCAACATACAGACAGTCAAAGCGAATTACAAAATTACTTTTCATCAATTAACAAGATAGCCCTGCTTTCCCAGGAAGAGGAAGTAACTCTTGCAAAGTCCAAATGCAAGGGAGATGAAAAAGCAAAAGAAAAGCTCATAAATTCCAATCTGCGCCTCGTAGTGAAGATTGCGAAAAATTATACATCGATCGAACCTTCCATCATAGACCTCATTCAGGAAGGAAATTTAGGACTTATTCGCGCGGCTGAAAAGTTCGATCCGAAAATGGGCTGCAGGTTTTCAACCTATGCATCCTACTGGATCAAGCACTACATCACTCGCTTCATCGCCAAACGCAGCAGGACGATACGCGTGCCAATACGCAAAGGTGATCTTCATAAAAAAATCATCAAGGCGCGCGAACTGCTGTTAAGTGAAAGCGGACATGAGCCAACACCGATTGAATTGGCGGAACTTTTGGCCGTATCGGAAAAAGAAGTTCGCGACATTCAGGAAGTATTTCAACCCACCATATCGCTTGAACATCCGCTCAATGATACTAATTTTAATCTGCTTGAGGTGGTTGAAGATGCGACGGCTCTTTCTCCTGATTATCACGTTACCCGCAGCGAACTTAAAGAAGAACTTGAAAGCGCAATGAATTCTCTTCTCGAGAATGAAAAGAAAATCCTTAGAATGCGTTTCGGTTTTGACGACGACAGGCCCTTGACTCTCAAGGAGCTCGGAGATGAATTCGGCGTTTCAGCTGAAACTGTTCGTCAGATAGAATCGCGCGCGATGAACAAAATTAAGCAAAAATTTTCTCATTTACAGGATTTTTTATATTGACGCCCTTTCATATACACTACCCTTGCTATGAGAGGTTCCTCACCTCTCATTTTTTTTGCTTTTTTCTTGCGATATTTCGAATCCTGTCGTTTACAATTTTTTGAGGACCTGGAATGGAAAATGACCGAATCAATTCGATCATCGCATCGCTAAGGAAAGATAATGACAATATCCCCACCCTCCTTTTGAATTTTAAAAAAGCAACAGGGATGATATTAGCAGGTATGCCGTGCGACTTTCTTCCATTCGAAATACTTCACGCATGCGGCATTTATCCTTTTATCATACCTCCGGGCCTAAAACCTCGCGCTGATTTTCGTATCAACCCCGACATCATAATCGCACCCGCACGCTGCTGTGCGCTCCCTGATAGCAATTCTGCAATTCAAAAAATAATTGTGGACGATATTCCCCAAAAGCATGGCGACAACTCCCTTCATGCATGGAAAACGCTGATCGACGACATACTTGCAAAAATTAAAGGGAAGGCCGTTGCCATATCCCGAGACGAGCTTCGCGCTTCCTCTGAGAAATACGCAATTCTTCGCCGCCTGATACGCGGCATTGTGTTGATGCGCCGCGAAAAACCAGACGCTCTCCCCCACGTCAACCTCGAAGTTATTTTTTCCGTCTCGCTTGCCCTTCCTCCTGAATTGATCACCGAGAAGCTTTCATCACTTCTAGATGCGCTGAACGATTACCCTTCTCGCGCGTATGGGAATCCAATCCCAGCGCTTGTATACGGGAGGTGCCGTAATCAGGCAATGCATTTCGATGATCTGGAAAAAGCAGGATTTCTCATTGTTGAAGACGATATCTGCGGCGGCAGAAGAAGTTTTGATCTTTCCTACAACACCACCTCGGAACACTTATTGGATGAAATCATTAATGCGTTTTCTTTCAGGCCATTCTGCCCATGCCTGAGAAGCGCCGCATCCCGTTTTGAACTTCTCTATATGCTGATTGGATCCTACGGTGTTGAAACCGTCATTTTCATTGATGATGGTGCATGCCCGGCGCGCGCGTCGCACTTTGCATTCATGCGCCCTCGCCTCATGCGTCTCGGCATCGATCCCCTTCTGCTTCATCCCGACAGTTTAATTGAAGATGCGCAAAGATATGTAGAATTTGCCTCACGCTGATTCAAGATATATGTCGATGTGCTTTGCCGCTTCGCGTCCCTGATGAATAGCCCATACCACCAGAGAGGCGCCGCGGATCGCATCCCCTGCGGCAAAGACTCCCTCAACATTGGTCATCAGGCGTTCATCGGTGGCAATACTGCCTGCCGGATTGAGAGAGACACCCAAATCTTGTATCATCCTGCAATGATCAGACGTTTCATCCAGGAGGTTTTGCTGTCCTCCTATAAAACTCGTCAGCGTCATCGCCAGATCCTCGCGGACTGAGTCGATGGGGGGGGTGGTCACCTGGGCGAATGCCTGTTTAAAATAATTGAAGAGCCGCTGGGGTTTATCAGATAGCACGGCAAGCGGGGTATCGGTCCCCATCGAGCTTGTAGGCTCCTGCGCATTCTCGACCGTAGGTATAATAATCATCTCTATATCTTCCCGTGTATATCCGTGCATGAGATGCAACCGCAACAAGGCATCCTCTGACATTTCATCGTTTCCTTCGCCGGCACAGGGAATATTTTCAAACACCACTCTGTTTTCTTCGAGCCACTTACCATAGGGTTTGCGCTGGGCCATCTCTTGCTTGATTTCCTTATCGGGGATTATTCTCCCTTCCAACGTATCCACAAGAAGTAGTTTCCCTGGCATTAGCCGACCTTTTTCTCTCACCTCATCGGGAGGAAAATCCTGTACTCCGACTTCCGATCCCATGACGATGATATCGTTTTTCGTTATAATATACCTTGAAGGCCGAAGTCCGTTTCGATCGAGAGTCCCGCCCACAAACCGTCCGTCACAGAAGACGATGCTCGCAGGACCATCCCAGGACTCCATAAAAGCCGCGTGATATTCGTAAAAAGACTTCAGTTCACGGGAAATTGGATTCTTGTTATTCCACGATTCGGGAATGAGCATCATGAGGGCGTGCGGAAGCGTACGCCCCGCCATTATTAAAAATTCAATTGCGTTATCGAGCGAGGCGGAATCACTCTTTCCGGGTTCAATAACTGGAAGCACCTCTGTTATGGAACCGTCGAATAATTCAGATTTGAAACCCGATTCCCGCGCCGACATCCAAAAGCGGTTTCCCTTAATTGTATTGATATCACCGTTATGTGAAATGACTCGGAAAGGCTATGCCAGCGCCCATGCCGGAAAAGTGTTAGTACTGAACCGAGAGTGCACCATCGCGATGGCGCTGATGAGCCGTTCATCCTGCAGATCGCAATAATACTTCCTGAGCTGATACGGCATGAACATGCCTTTATATACAATTGTCTTCGAAGAACGCGTTACGATGTAGAAATCTTTTGCGCCAGGAATACCCGACTGGCGCACAAGATTTTCAGTAGTTTTCCTTGCATAGAAAAGCTTTCTTTCAAGCGCCTCTCCGTTGGCACCGTCGGCATCTGCAATAAAAATTTGCCGGATGCGGGGTTCAGATTGTTTCGCTATCTCGCCTAACACCGAATTGTCGATATCAATATCCCGCCACGATAGGAGGCGGAAACCAGTTTTGGAAAGAACTGATTCAAATTTTTCCCGGAGAGTATTTTGTGCATTATCATTTTTCGGAAAAAAGACCAGCCCTGTTCCATAGCTCCCTTCACCGGGAAGGTTTCTGATTTTCTCTGAGTAAAATTGATGCTTGAATCATAATGCCGGCCCCATCCCCGGTTCGGTTATCAGCGCTTTCCGCTCCGCGATGCTGCATTCTCTCGAGGACTTCAAGTCCACGGCGAACAATACCGTGGGATTTTTTGCCTTTTATATGTGCCACAAAACCAATGCCGCATGAATCATGTTCATGCTCACTCGAATATAGTCCCCTCATGCGTTACTCTGCCGACATTTTGCAATTACCCCCCTCCGCCTTTTCTCAAATCTTTAAGCGGCATACTGTGAAATATATCACAAGGAACACAAGAAAATATTTCATCTTATACTAAATCAACGAAAAGGATAACCGTTCTGTTACATTTATGTAAATTTTAAGGTTTCTTAACAGGATTTATGGTAAATTCATTCCAATCAAAGAAAAAACGCCCCGTCGAAGCAGAGCGTTCTCCCTGCACTCAATAATTTATTTGAAGAAGGCAAGTTATTTTTCAAGATACCCCTTTGATTTCAATGCCCCTATTATCGCGTCAATCATTTCCTGATCGGTAAAGCGCGCCACGTTTATTGTGAGGTCGTACGAGGCGGGATTTTCTGCATCGAACTTGATATATTGATTGAGAAAATCATGCCGCTCGCGGTCTTTTTTTTCAACGAATTTTTCCGCCTCGAGCTTATCCTTAAAAGAGCCCACCTCCATAATTCTTTTAATGCGGTATGAAAGTGGAGCCACAAACCGAATGTGCAATCCATATTTCAGACCGTGAGTGATGACCACCCCTGCTCTTCCCACAATGATTGCTCTGCCGTGAATGCAAAGACTCCGTACCGTCTTCACCAACTGCTTGTAAGCGGTCACCTGAGGAGGATAGTCGGTGAGAAATCCCCTCATGAGTTCGGTCATTTCTTCGCGCTTTTTTGTGTCGATGGTTTCAATGAGCTTTTCGGATACTCCTGTATCTTTTACGATTTCCTCAAGAAGATTTCTATCGTATGATTCCCAGTTTTCTATCCCTTCATATTCATTGAGCGCTTTTGCTAACTGCCTGGATAGCGGGCTCACGACACATCCGTATTCACGAGAAATGGTGATAAAAGGCCTGATTCGCTCTTCTTTCTCTGCTTCTATTTTTTTATAGTTCTCCCAATACTTGACCTGCTTTTGAATCAGCTTTTCGAGAGTGGAACCTTTAATATAGCTCATACATGCGCTCCTTGCCAGGATTTGAGTGTATCGATGATCACATGCCGAAGGCATGTGCTTTGCAAAAAGGAGAAATGAGCACCACCGAAAATGATTGTCCAAACTACAAAAGTAGCCTTTTTTCATCAATAATTATTTTTTTCTGAAGGAGTATATAGTCCCTCTCATATAAGCGAGAGGCCATCATGCGACCGCATGACCAGATGACAACTTGCACTGCATCTGACGATTTTCTTAATTCTCGGCCGGAAAGCATAAAGTTAGGTGTTTAACTCAACGAGGAAGGCTTGCGATCAAAATCATAAAGCGCTGCAGCATCTCTTATTGATGGAAATTTATAATAGGAATATTCATAACACGTTTTACAAAGTTATGCATACATAAAAAATTCTATTCAATAATATTCCATGAGCTCTTTTCATATCAATAATCTCTCCGCACTCTAAATAATTTTCTTGCATTCTCAACGACATGCGATATAATAATATCTTTCAGCAGTTCTTTACACGTATGGCATTTACACTCGATGCCCATGCGTATCCAGAAATAACCTGGTGCTACTACCGAATTGAATAAAGGATCTCAATTTGGCGCATTATGTTTGATTCAATGTTTTTAAAAAATAAAATCGCCGGCGTGATGACTGAAATCCTTCATCTTGTACCTGAAATGGTGATAGTCGCAGACAGCGATACAAAAATTCTTTTTGCCAATCTTGCAGCGGAACGAATGCTCGGCGCTGCACGAAATTCTCTCACAGGAAAAACCATTTCCGATGTTCTCAGCAGCAAAATTTATCAATTCCCCACTCTTCCACGCAAGATAACCGGTGAAAATTTCGATTTAAACGCCATCGACACACTCCTTTTCACTTTCGATGCTACAGTACAGATTAATCTTTCCATAAAGATGCTTTCCGGTAAAAACGGAAAAGCATTCGTCGCTGTCATCGCCCATGATATCAGCAAAGCGAAAATTCTCAACGAAGAAAAAAAAGAACGCATGCTGGCCGTAAGCGCGCTCATTGAAAGCGAGGAACGTTATCGCCAGATAATCCATACCATCGAGGACGGCTTTTATGAAGTTGATCTTGCCGGGAATCTGATTTTTTTTAACAAAGCTTTGCAGAAAATCATCGGACACAGCGCTGAACGAATGCATGGCATGAATTATCGTGAATTCATGGATCAGGAAAACGCACAGAAGGTTTTCAAAACATTCAACCGCGTCTTCCGCACCGGAGTCTCCGAAAAAGCATTTGACTGGGAGATAATTTCGGCCGATGGCACCCGCCATTTCGTGGAAACCTCAATATCACTAATTTTTCAGCAAGGCGAAAAAGCGAGCGGGTTCCGCGGTATCGTCCGGGACATTACCGAGCGAAAGGAATTCGAGCGGAAACTTCGCCAGAGCGAAGAGCGTCTCCGCAAATTTGTCAACACCGCTGCAGACATCATCTGGTTTGCCGACAGTCAGGCCCGCATCACCTTTGTGAACCCCGCGACGCTCCACACATTGAAAATAGTTCCCTCACAGATTATTGGAAAACACTGTCTCGAAATTATTCATCCCCGCTACAGAAAACACGTGGGATACTACTATCTTCGCCAGTATCTTAAGCAGGCGCCAATGACCTATTATGAATTTCCAGTACAGGTCGGCAGCGAAACTATCTGGTTTGGCCAGACACTTCAGCTTATTGTCGAAGACGGGAAGATAATGGAGTTTATTGGAATTGCCAGAAACATAAGCAAGCAAAAAGCATTTGAAGATCGTCTCAAACAGAGCGAAGAGCGCTACAGAACGCTCACGGAAAACAGCTCCGACATCATCAGCGAAGTGGACATGGAGGCGCGGTACACATACGTCAGCTCAAACGTACAGGAAATTTTAGGATATACTGCCGGAGAACTCGTAGGCCGCCAATTTACTGAGTTCGTCCATCCCCAAGATCAGAATGAAGCGGAGAGAGTCTGGCGTGAGTGCGTGCAGGATTTTACGCTTCGTTTTCGAAACAAATCCGGGCAATGGCGCTGGCTCGACTGCGCTTCGAGAACTTTCAGGCTCTCCGATGGAAGAGAGCGCGTCGTCACGATCTCCCGCGATGTAACCGAACGAAAAATTAAAGAAGAAAAACTTCGCGAAAACGAAATGCGCCTTCGTCTTCAGCAGATGGCCCTTGCAGAACTTGCCAGAAACGAATCGCTCTACCGCGGAGATGTGCGCGCAGCGTTTATGACCATCAATCTGGTTGCATGCCACAATCTCAATGCACTCAGAAGCAGTATCTGGCTTTTTGAACAAGAGGGCGGTAATATTGCACGCTGTTATGATGTATTCGACGCCCCCACCAGAGCTCATTTTGAAGGAACCGTCCTCGATTTCTCACCGCATATGGATGTACTCAAAGCTTTAGACATACTGAGGATAATAGATTTTCAGGAAAGAGCCGGCGAAGAGGCGTTTTCCCGTTTTCTTCAGTCGTTTTCATCGAGAGATACAATCCACTCTCTTTTACTTGTATCATTCCGCCTTGGAGGGAATACGATCGGAATGATTGCAATAGAAGAGAAAGAACACTCCGGTTTATGGACTAGTGAAGAGAAGCAATTCGCTGCCTCGCTTGCGGATTTTGCCTCCCTGGCAATGGAAACCCACAATCGCAAAATCGCCGAAGAATCGCTTCGCCTGAGCGAAGAGATGCTTCGAAAACGCACCGAAATAATCGAAAAAGATCTTAAAAACGCACAGATCATCCAGCGAGCGCTTTTGCCGAATGCAATTCCGCATACTGATAATATTCGCATAGAATACAAAAACTTCTCAGTGGATGCAGTGGGTGGCGATTATTTTTCATTCACTCCACTAAAAGAAGGAGGACTCGGCGTTTTCATCGGTGATGTATCCGGGCACGGGGTTTCAGCTGCGCTTTTCCTTTCACTTTTAAAAGCCACGGCAGACCGCGCCTGCCGCCGATTCGGACAGAGCCCCAAAGAATTCATCGAATACCTCAATCGTGAACTTATTGAAACAATGCCGCATTATTTTGTTACCGCTATTTACGGATACTTTTCACCACCATATCCCGATGGCTCAGTGCAGTTCACCTTTTCTAAAGGCGGACATCCCAATCCAATTATTCAGTGGCAATCCGCCAGCAAAGTTGAAATGCTCCGCTGCAGGGGAACAATCCTGGGGAAATTCGATCAAGCAAGCTACGAAGAAATTTCCATCACAATGCGGCCGGGCGACCGGATTTTTCTATATACCGATGGTCTGCCGGAAATGACCAATCCTGAAAAACAGATGATTGGGTTTAACGAGCTTGTTCATCTAATTGAAGAGTGCGTACAACACGATCTCAAAGATACACTCGATACCATAATGCACGCAGCGGATGCCTTCCGGAAAGGTGCGGATATTGATGACGATATTGTCCTCATCGGTCTTGAAGTGCTGTGATCAATCCACATTCGATATGTCTTCTATCGGTTCTGACTTTTTATCCTTGCGGTGCATTCTTTTCATTTTCATAAGCCCGGCCAGAACCTTTCGTTTTTCCTGAATCGCCCGCGAAAGTGTGCGTATTTCCTGCTGGTTACGCCGAAGTTCTTCACGCAAGGGATGCAGTTTATCTTTCATTTCTTTTTGCGCATCTTCCACGGCATTCTCGTACTGTTTGATTATTTTCAGCATCCGGGCGCGTATTTCGAGGTTTTTACCGGTAAGTTCATGGCGCTTTCCTGCCAGATCTAAAATTTCCGCATGAATGGCGACAAGCGATGGTCGCTCAGCGAAAAGACAGAGCGACGTAAACAAAATTGCCAGAATGCAGGTGATTAGGCGCATATATTCCTCCGGGTATTTAATAGATTCACGTTATTCTTCTTCCCTTCCGCATCGGGATGCAGAAAGGGATTGCCGCTACATGTGTCATTTCATTTTTCCCGCCATCACCGTTTCAATCGCCATTATCACATCATCACTTGAATAGGGCTTCAAAATGACTCCGTCGAAGCCATAATCCGCGGGGCGGGCTAAAACAGGATCGCTGGAATATCCGCTTGAAACGATGAGCACCGGGCGGGGCTTCATTGTGCCGAATTCTACCGCCGCATCTTTTCCTCCCATGCCGCCAGGGACGGTGAGATCCATAATGACAATATCAAACGGTTTTCCTGCCCGCAATGCTGCTTTGAATTTTTCAATTGCTTCCCGGCCGTCACGCGCGGTATCGCACTCATGTCCAAAAGACTCAAGTATCGATGAAAGCGATTGAAGGACATACTCCTCATCATCCATAAGAAGCACACGGTATTTTTGTACGCCCGATGTATTTGATTTTTTTTGTACCTCATCTTTCTCCGCCACAGCACATGAGGGAAGATAGACCGTAAAAGTACTTCCGCTTCCAGGTCTTGACTGGACGTGAATGTAGCCATCATGTTTTTTAATGATAGAATAGCAGGTGGCAAGCCCCAGGCCATAGCCTCGATCCTTTGTGGTAAAATAAGGATCAAAAATTTTGCCGATATTTTCCAGCGGAATTCCTTCGCCCTCATCAATAAAATCAACTCTGACATAGCGGCCATCCTTGAGCAGCAGACCTTCCGGGGCGTTTGAATTTGAAATCATCACCGTAATTTTCCCCCCCGACGGCATTGCCTGGATTGCGTTTATGAGTAAATTATTGAACACCTGCGAAATCTGCCCCGGATCTATTCTAAGGGGCCAGAGTTCCGCCTCGGGTGTTACAGTGACGATCTCGCAAAGGCAATTCGAACCCGTCTGCGTCAGCTCGATGCTTTCCCGAAGTAATGCCATAATCGAAGCGGATTTCTTAACAGGATCTCCTCCCCGTGCGAAAGTTAAAAGCTGCCGCGTCAGATTGGCAGCCCTCTCTCCGGCTTTTTCGATCATCGATATCATTCGATTGAACTTTTCATCAATTGTTTTCCTCGTCTTCAGCAACGACGCATTGGCAAGTATCGCGGTAAGAAGATTGTTAAAGTCATGGGCAATGCCTCCTGCAAGCACTCCGAGGGATTCGAGGCGGTTTATTTTACTGATTTCCTGTTCTAACTTTTGTCGTGCCGTAATGTCGCGAAGCGCCATAACCGTCCCGGTGATGTTCCCGGATTTATTCTTCAGGGTCGCGCCGCTAAGCTCCACCACAATCGGATCCTTCCCTGGCACGTTGAGCAATATTTCAGTGTTTTCAAGATGTCCATCGGCAATGATTTTACGCACCGGGTCGGCAACATCTGCACCGGAATGAATCCCTTTCAACGAAAAGACATGCGGGAACCATTTGCCCTCGGCTTTTTCCAGAGGAATCCCAATAAGTTTTTCCGCACTTGGATTCATATAGGCAATCGTACCGGAAACATCCGTGGTCACCACAGAATCCGCGATGGAGCGAAGAGTGATTGAAAGCTTTTCTCGCTCCTTTGCCAGGCTGTCGTTTGCTTCAAGAAGCTCGTTTTGCGTATTCACCAATTCTTCGTTGAGCGCTTCGAGTTCTTCATATTGCGAATGGATTTCTTCATACTGCTGAAGAATTGTCTTTTCGGCCTTCTTGAGCGTTGAGATATTGGTGACGATTGAAAGTGTACCGGTTTTTCCTTCAACGCTTATCGCCACGGCAGAAATAAACACATCCACATCTCTCCCATCTTTGCTTTTAATGCGCGCTTCATATTGATCCGGTGCCGCATTGCCTTTAATCCTTGAGAGATAATTGGAATGCACCGGATTGGTTCCGTCGATCTGAGGAGGAAATAATTGCTTAAAAACATTAAGCGAATACAGTTCATTCTCTGAATATCCGGTCATCTCAATGAAAGACCTGTTTGCGTACCTCACTGCCCCATCGACGATTAGCAAAATCCCTTCGCGTGCATTCTCAACAAGAGCCCGATACTTTTCCTCGGAATCCTTCAGCGCCGTAAGGGCTTTTTCTCGCTCCTCTCTAAGGCGCTTCAGCTGGTCTGCAACCCCGAAGGACAGAAGGAGAGCCATAATAGACACACCCGCCTGATATCCCCACATGGATATCATCCCGCTGGTTGTGAGTCCAAACGCACGGAGGGCGGTGAGTGCAGCTCCAACAATAAAAGCGGACCATGCAAACATGAGAAAGATCGCCGCCCGATCTTTTCGATACAGCAGAAAAGAACCACTTACGATAAAAAACAAGACGGCAATTCCCGCAAACGCAGTCGAAAGCTGAGTCGCAATGTGATAATCCCCAAAAAAGGGGAACGCAAGAAGCAATGCGTTGAGGTACATGAAATATCGCCCGAATGCATCGATTCGCGGAATTTCTGATTTCATCCGTAAAAAAGTCCGGGAAAACGCAATCGAAAAGACAATGGAAAGAAAAAGGAAAAAAGGGTTTGATATATTTGACCATCGGATGGCGTTCGGCCAGAGGAATTGAAAGGAGATGCCGTTTTGTGCCATTGAAAAAAACGTAATAGCCCCAAGGAAGAGCGAAAGGAAGAGGTAGCTTTTTTCCCGGTACGATAAAAAAATAAAAAGATTGTAGATAAAAAGCGCAAACATGATTCCATAGTGCAAAAACAAAAGCGCCAGTTCTAACTGGATGCGCCAGCTGAAATCTTCCGGATCATGTGCTTCGAGGGGAATCGTGATGGATCCGCCGGATTTCACGCGCAGATAAATGTACGATTCGCCGGGAGGCTGAGTCACGGGAAACGCAATACTTCGGCACCTGATCTCTCTGGATGAAAAAGGCACACTGTCACCACCCTGATGCCGAATGTATCCACCTGGCCCGGGCAAAAATACTTCAACCAGGTCGATGATGGGATAGTTGTACTCAAGTATCCACTTCCTGATGTGCGGTGATGGATTGTGAACTTTCATTCTGAGCCAGAATGCCGAACGCGAATACCCGAAACTCGGATACTCCTTATTTACTGGCAGAAATTGAAGGGCGATGTCATCCCGCAAAATATCTTTCAGCACCAGTTGCGCACTTTCATCAATAAAGTATTCAAGATGAAATCCAAGAGGTTTTCCGCTGAAATTATCATTCAGCACGAAAGGCGCTGGAACCGCATACGACCAGAGGGGAAAGAAAACCGCAATTGCAAAAACGAATGCCCGCAGACACAGGCGCACTGTAACCACGCCATCATACCAGGCCTCTTCTCGTTTTTTTTCCAGCTCAGACATTGCATCTCCATTTAAAGATAATGCCCCCTCTTTTCGCAAGGGCATTCTGGCACATTTCTACCTCATACTCGCGCCGAACTTATTTAGATGGACGATTTCCAGAAGCGGTTTTCTGGGAGGGCCTTCCTTCGTAGCCACTGCAGGTTTTCCCACAGGAATTGCAACCACCACTTCGTATCCCTCAGGAACATCAAGAATGCGGCGGCATTCATCGTGGTTCATAAATCCTACCACCACCGTGCCAAGTCCCAGATCATGTGCGCGAAGGCAAAGATTTTGCACCGCCATCCCCACATCAAACATGTGCCAGCTGTCAAACCCTGTGACCGGTGCACCTCCTTTGCAACCGGAAAGATGCAGTTTTGCGCACACAACAATGAGCGCAGAGCAAGAGAGGGAACATTTCCTGGCAGGATTGTTCGGGGAATAAGTTTCAGTAATTTTTTCTATAAGCGCCTTATCCCTCACTACAATAAATTCCCATGGCTGAACGTTCGCCCACGAAGGTGCAAACCGCGCGGCTTCGAGCATTTCGTGAATTGCGTCATCCGAAACGAGGTCATCCGTGAATCGGCGAATGCTTCTTCTGGTAAAAATTGCTTCCTTCAATTTCATGGTTTCCTCTCGTTGAAATAATATGCGGCAAAACTCAACGTCAGTTACAACACAAATTTATAAATACACCTTCCTTCATAAACCCCGGTGTTGACAAACATGTCCCTGATGCCGGAGGGAATGAATCGTTCCATCTCCTCCGTGAGCAACAAATCACCCGGTCTGGCATATTTCTGCCCTAAATGATAGAGAGAATTTATTGAATCGGAAATGATCGTACCGGTTTCCCCGCGGGAACGATAAATTGTGTTGCCTAAATGAATCGCAATCCTATACGATACAGTCAGCCCCAGTTTGCACTCTTCAATGCTGATGATGGTGCGGTTTATTTGCATGCGCACCGCAGTAAGCACCGCCTCGCAATTTTTCCCGTCGAAAGGAATCAGTACCAGGCCTCCGAAGCCCGACCAAATCCATATGCGACCGCTTAGGGGCGCCACGGTTCTTTCAAGAAAGTCGTGAACAATCTGCGACCGTTCTTTCATCTGTTTGTCGCTCGCGTTTTTTTTCAGCTCTGCCTGTCTGCCGAGTTCGAAATACATCAGACAGAACGTGTATTCTTTGCCGTCCTTCACGGTACTCCAGTCACTACCGGAGGGGATGTATGATAACATACTCTCCGTCGATGCTTCTTCAGACACTTCAACCGTATGAAACGATGCTACGCGTTGAAGGCGCGAGGCATGGAGAGGGGACTTTACGGCTTCTTTGCCTAAATAATCGGCCGCCCCACGGTGAAAAAGCGCTGCCGGGTCTTTGATTGCGCCTTTGGGGTCGATGATACCCCACAGAATATGCTTTTGTCCTTCGAGGAGTTTTATTATTTTATTCGCATCTGTACCTTTCCCTACCGAAAGATCGGCATAGACGATGGAACCGGCAGGGAGCACTGAAATCTGCTTTTTCATCATTTCAATGGATATGAACTCGACCGATGCGTCCTTCTTTTTTATTTTCGCGAATGCCGGGTGAGGATTCTCTCTGCCAAATACATATACGCGCATTTATTTTTCTCCTGCGAAGCGATAGGTGTATAATTTTATCTTTTCAGGGCTGCTGATCGGCTTGAATTCACAGGCAATGATGTCATCAAGAGTAGTATATACGACCTCACTGATCGTCAGAGAATTCGGGTTCGTATAGAGAGATTCATATTGAACGGTTTTCCTCACCGTGTCCAATTTTTTCAATTCCTCCTCATTATCGCTATAATCACAATTTCCGCAGTGGACTGCCATTCGCACTCTGAGCGGTTCGTGAAGTCTGCAATGAAGGCGGTTGTACAAAAAAAGTTCGTGAAGAATTTCCATGCCCGAGAGAACTGCTATCTGATTTTTATGGGAAAAATAAAACCCGATGAGTCCGCCATCGCCTTCCCAGCTCCAGATTCGCCCGTTTCGGGAATAAATCGCGCTTTTCAAAATTTCACCGAACTCGCTGTAGGTATAATTGATTATATCAGGGCTGTATTTCCGCACGAGTTCCGAATTTCCTACGATATCAAAACGCAGGAACGTAAGAACGTATTCGTATCCCTCCCGGAGCACTCCCCAGTTGCGGGTTCTGCGTACCGCGTGATTTTCAACAAATAGTTTATTATGCGAATCATACACAAATCCATGTTCACGCATTTCCTTAACAATATCGTGCAAATAGGCAATATCGTATCGTTTCCCCATCCATCCGCGGTTTGATATTTCCACGAGTATATTCACAAATTGCGGAAAAAGAGCGGAATCATTAATATCGTAGACTATCTGACGTGCAGCATCCAGGTTCGGAATTGAAATGCTTGGGGGAAAGCCTGTTCTCTGGTTCAAATCGTAATTCGGAAGGAGCCTTTTGACTAAATGTTCCATGGTATGGACATTCATCGACTGCGCCAGAGAACGAATTGCAATGTTTAGAAGACTTGGTTTCACTTTCATACAATTCCCTCCCCATGCGGTGCGATGATGCAAACGGGCAAATGTCGTGTCAAGAATTAATCACATTGTTCGTCAGCTGAGAATTTTACTTGATGAATGAACGAGAATGCATAAGCATTGCACTATGAAACATATTATTTACTTCCTTGGATGCCTGATTCCTTTTCACGCGTTGCCGGCAAAATTGAGCTTCGCGTCGCAGTTTTTACTGGCCGATCCAAATCTCGTTTCAACGTGTCTTGAGTTTTCCAGAACACCAGCAGGAAAAATCGGTGACACATTGCATATTAAAAGCATAAGCCTTGGCGGATTTATTCAAACGAGAAACGAAGCGCGCTTTCATCAGGGTGCGCTGCCGAATCATAACTGGCGGGGATTTGCATTTGTAAATTATACCTATTCTTTTCCGGAATGGAACTCTTTCACTCCCGCTCTTGCGCTTGGCATGGAACATGAAAGCGCCCACCCCACAGGCGGCTTTTATGAGGAAAACGATGAAGCGTATGAGATGATATACGATGGACTCTATCGCAATATCAATATGAATTCAATCCGACTCTCGCCGATCCTCCGCTGCCTGTTCGTCGGCACGTTAGACGTGCGTCTGGATTATCAGCTCTATCTTTTTTCAAAAAACACTCCCGAGCTTCACAATACCGCTCTTACGCACGGGCACGGTTTTTCAGGAGGAATTGATGCCGTGTTCCCGCTTTCGCAGGACTACGCGCTCTTCGTCTCGGCGTTTTTCCGATATATTTTCGAAAGCGCTTCACACAGAAACGATTGGATTTACCACAATCAAAATGGCATGGTAGTACAGGTATATGAGGAGTATCCGGTAATAAATTCCATGCGCACTATTTCACTGAAAGCCGGTCTTATTTTTCAGCATATTGCGCCCGGAAGAACGATTTCTTTGTTCACACGGGTGCTGTACGGAAATCCGTATGGGTTTATCGACAGCAGGGAAAACCGCCTTGTGATTGCGGCAGGCATGGAATTGTTGCGCTAAAAAAACCGCCCCTTTCGAGGCGGATTCTTTAGCAAGAGTGAATAATGCAAACAATTAATACCCTTTGCTCTTGAGATCTTTTACAATATCAACATACCATGCTTCCACATCGGCTCCGGGAGTAACACCGAAGAAGTGGTTCACTGCATTGTAATGCGAAACACCGCCAATATTGTACCATGAACCGGTCCAGGTACCCCGGAAGGTTCCCCACTTCGCTGAATTTACCGAAACCAATCCGTCGTTCGCACCTTCATAGAAATTCAATAGCAACCATGTGCCTTCTAATACTAAAAAATCGGCGGTGATGGTGTAGATGCGCGTTGCCCAACTTTGATAGTACACGCCGCTCATATTGGGAGTATTGGGATTGAAGACATTGGTCATATAGCTTCGTACCAGCTCACGCCCATTCTGCAAGCTATTAGGATCGGAATCTCCCAGGAATTTGTACACAGTATCCAGAATGGCGCCGACCAGCCACTCACCCGAATCGGGAATGATACCCAGAACCACATCGGCGATTGCACTTCCCCGGTGCGGGCTGCACAATGTGGTGAGGCTGGCAACTTTTGACGCAAGACCAAGATTGGAAATCGCATAGCGTGTGTAGATTCCCCCATGGGAATGGCCGATGATATTGCCGCGGGACGCGCCGGATACGGCAAGAAATTCAAGAAATTGCTGCTTGAACTGCGCCGCTTTATTGGCGGTGCTATCCATAGAATTGACTGATGCAACATACACCGTCGCACCGTTGTCCTCCAGATCATCGACTATATCCCACCAATAATCGATGCCAATCATCCCATCTGAAAATCCCATTCCATGCGCCAGGACAATCGGATAGCGCGTCTGACAGGCACTGCTTGAGCCGCCCGCAAATGCAAGAACAGGAATTAACGCAAAAAGCCCAATGAGCGAAATAATGCATATTCTTTTCATAAATAACCCCCGCGTATATGATCTTTCCATACCAAACCGTCTGTATGGTTTGAGTTAAATATAGTCTTATAGCCCATACTATTCTTATCAAAATCAGAGAAAACTGAAAATGATTATTTTTTTTCAGAAAAAATTTTCAGAAAATAAATATAATATGAACATGGATATGTATTTTGGTCTATATATTGAGAAATGTATGCCCGCATTTATGCATTATCATCATTTCCTCTGGTTTTACGATACTCTTGCGGCGAAACTCCCATAATTTTCCCAAACGCACGATTGAAGGTGCTGAGGCTTTCAAAACCAACCGCATACGCGATTTCAATAATCTTTTCTTTGCTTTCTGCCAGCCTTTTTGCGGCATCAGTCACGCGCAACCTGTTGATATAATCGCCGATTTTCTCACCGGTAATCGATTTGAATGCCTTTCCGAGATGGTCGGGATTGATATCAAGCGAAGCGGCCAGCCCCTCGCGCGAGATATCTGCGCGATAATTCTTCTTGATGTACTCAATCGCTTTATGCACTTTCTGTTCGGTTGCGGGGGAAACAGCTTCCCTTCCCGCATCCTCCTTCTGGTTTATCCGTAAACGAGCGAGCGTCTGGGCGGTACTTTTTAGAAACGATATTACCGCTAAGGCATCTTTTCTGCTAAATCCTGCTACCAAAAAAGGATCATCAATGATGCATATCTCGAAAACACCCTCTTCATCGGGAAAAGGAAAAGCCATGTATTGCGCATCCCCTACTTTCATGGGAAAAGCATCATTCCCAATCTGAGTTATTTTTGCAATCTCACTTTGAAGGGTTTGCACGTGTGCCGTATCCATTCCTCTGACAAGATTCGGCTCAAACATATCCTCCCGGGAATTGATTGTACCGAGGCATCCTCTACGCGCTCCTGTAAAATCCATCACAATTTCCAGCGCGCGCTCCAATACATCTTTCTCATGTGTCAACATGAGGATTTTCTGTGCCGCTTCCGCAAGCAGAAGATGCCGTTCCTTCCCGAGATGTCTTTCAAACGGCGTCTTTTCTTCGCGTTCACCAATACCAAGAAGTTTTGAAAGACGCTCAACATAGAGCCCTGCCCCGATTTCCATGCTCCGCCGATACGCTTCCTCAAATTGCGCGCGCGCACCGGCTCCATCGCCTCTTCGCAAAAGATGATTTCCGAACTCCACAATTATGCGAAGCTCTTCAAAAGCACGATGATAACTCCTCGCATGGCGCTTCGATTTTTCAAAAAGTTCTCTCGCCCGATTATCTTTCCCGAAAATACTCGATGCCCGCGCTTGCGCCAAAAGAGCACCAGCATGATGTGTAGGCCATTTTTTTGTTTTTGATACCGCATCCTTGCACGCACGGAATATTTTTGCAACTTCCTTCTTTTTTTCTTTCAGGGTTAGGCTTCCATACCGCAACAGGCAATCGTCAATATATGCATGTGCAAGATTGGCATACAGCAAAACAACGTATTGTTTTAAAAACGTATTTTTTTCATGAAGCTCTTTCGCCTCTTCAAGAAATTCAATCGCCTTCAAAAACTCGCCCGCCTCAATTGCGTTGCACCCGCATTCGTTAAGCGCTGAACAGTAATTAAACCATATTCCGCGCATCTTGCTCAATTTGAGCGCTTCTTCCGCGCACCGCTTCGCCTCGCCTATATTTCCTTTTTCCCTGTGATATTGAGAAAAATATATCAGCGCTGCACCCAGTGAATATTCATCGCCCAAATGCCGCACAAGTTCATAATATTCGGTATTTGTTGCGAAAGCTCGCTCATAACTGCCCGCATAATACTCGCAATGCTCAATGCCGTTGAGCACCATCGCATATTCTTTCATGTCGCCGAGCTCTTGAAATATTTGCTTCGCTTTTTCAAAATATGCAAGCGCCTGCTCATACTGTCCCTGCCACTCGTGGAAATATCCGAACAGTTCAAAAGTTTTAGCCAGCCCCCATCGCGAACCAAGCGCTTCATTCATACAGCGCGCTCTTTCAAGATATTTTTCTGCAATGGCAAAAAGCGGAAGCGACATATACAGCCCACCCATTGCATAGTAGCTCATTGCCAGTTCCCTGGATGGGCCAATACGGCGCTCCGAAATATTGAGTGCATGAATGTTAGTCCGCACAAGCTTTACCGGTTCATTAAGCGCATAGCTCATACCCAGCGGCTCGTAGAATTCAAGCATCCTCTGAAATCGCATCGCTCTGGGCGAAAGCTTCGTTTTCACAAAAATCACCGGCAGTGCCACATGAAGCACATACACAGCGAATTCTTTAACAAGAGAAAGCACTGTACCACACTTGGTTGTGGGAACAAAGTCACCTAAAAGCGCAAGTCCGGCGGCAGCGTGAGCCTCACAGCTTTTCCAGTCCGCTTTACGGTAATGCGCATGGCACAGCACAAGGTGCGCGCGTGCCTGGTGAGCTTTTCTCTCCAAAATCGGCAGAAGCGTATTGAGAATGGAGATTGCTTCGTCGTACTCGCCTATAACCACATCAACCGCGGCAACTTCCAGCTTGCATTCGAGCATCTCCTCTTCATTGTATTTTCCCAGTTCCTCCAATGCAGTGATAGTCTTATGATAATAGCGGGCAGCATCGCGGTATGCATGGCTGTCTCTTGCAAGAGCTGCTGCAGGATAAAGATACCGAATCGCATTACCCCAATCTCCGCTTTCCGAGTAATGGTGCGCCAGATCGAATACTATTGTTTCCTTATTGCACTTCTGCATACCCAAAGCGCGGGCAATTTTTAAATGAAGGGCTTTTTTCTTCACAGAATCGATGCGTTCAAGAAAGATTTCCCTGATTCGGTCGTGTATAAATTGAATAGTATCGCTTCCGGGTATCGCTTCTTTAAAGATGTGCATCCGGCGCGCCGTATCGATTGCCGCAATGATCTGCTCTTCAGGCATCTCCATCACTCTGGTGAGCAGCCCAAAATCAATTGCTTTGCCCGCAACAGCGGCGCATTCAACCAGTTCCCTTTCTCTCTCGCCGAGCAACCGGGCGCTTTCTGTCACCAGATCTACCAGTGAAAGCGGGATATCCATTATGTCGGCTTGTACCGTGTATTTCCATGCGATACCATCATGGGCGACAGCACCGCTTTCTATGCAATTTTTCAGTATGGCCACCGCGAAAAGAGGATTCCCCCCACTTTTTTCAAAAATATAACCGGCCAATTCGCTCACGTTCTTTTCTTTTTCTGAGAGCATACCCGCTACAAGCGCGCTCATCGCTCGCGCATCGAGGGCGCCAAGCTGGATGATTTCAGTGACCTCAATCCCTTTTCCTGTAAAGCGCCCATGGTATGAAAACTCATTCTCCTCTCTTGAAGTAAGCAAAAGCAACACGTGTGTGCCGTTGAGCATACCTGAAAGAGCGATTATCGCATCAAGGCTTCCCGCATCAATCCACTGCACATCATCGATAAACAGCACTAATGCCCCCTTGATGAGTTCGAGTGATCGAAGGAAGCGTGCAATTACGACATGGTGATGAAGACTGATTTCAGTTTGAAATCTTTTTTTCCCCTGGCGCGCCCCTTCATGCATTTTTCCGAATCCGGGATGAAGCTTCGCAATAAAATCCCGGCACGTCTCCGTTTCCTTCATTAATAGCTCTTCGATGCAGGATGCAACCGCATCATCAGCGGACTCATACAATCCATACAACGAATCAAAAATACCATACAGCGCCTCATAGGGGGTGTTTACAGTTTCGCGATGACATTTCGCCTCTAAAATTACCGCTTTACGGCATTGATCCGTCTCTTTAAATTCCTCCACAAGACGGCTTTTCCCGCATCCCGCAGGACCTACTATCGCTACCGATGTTCCTTTCCCTTGCATGGCCTGCGAAAAAAGTTCCGAAAGACGTTCCATTTCTCGCGTACGCCCGGCCATAGATACCCGATATTCAACCCGCAGCGGGCCATCATGCTGTCCGATGATGAAATCATGATTCCCTTGCAGGAAAATCTCCAGATCATGCGCCAGACCTTCAGCGCTGCGATATCGATCAGCAGGCTCCTTTGCCAGAAGCCGATTTACGATTCCCTCGAGCACTTCAGGTATTTCAGTATGGACTTGCCGCAGTGGCATGGGCTGTTCCTGAAATGGCACAGGGGCGAACCGTTCATTTCTTTTGTAGGGATGTGCACCCGACAATAGCCGGTAGGCAAGCACACCCAGCGAATACAGATCGCTGCGCTCGTCCACAGAACGCCTGAGAATTCCTCTCTGCTCGGGGGGGAGATATTCGAGCAGTTCTGCAAGTTCATTTTCCGGAAAATCATCAGGGTAGTCGAGGATATAGGCAAAGCCAAATCCTCCCAATAAAACTTTCTCTTTTTCCATGAAGATAAATTGCGGAGAAATCGCACGGTGAACAATTCCAAGTCTGTGGGCCTGCGTAAGTGCCTCAGCAACGCATTTAATGATATATATTTTATTTTCAAGGGAGAAGCGGGAAAGATCTTCCTGGCCAATATATTCCGCAAGTGATTTTCCTGCCCCTGCCTCAGTGATGATATACGCACGATCGAAAAACTCGCCTGCTTCAATGACGCGTATAATTGCATGATGATGGATTTCGGCTATTCCTGTCGCGATATTTTTAAATCGGATCACATCACCGGGGCGACGCGACATCACCGATGAAGCAATTATAAATGCCTCAATATCACTTGCGATAGTGATATTGCGCCCACGATATCGAGTGCAGATGGGGTGTTCCGAGATAATTTCTTCAAGCAGATATTTCCCGTTAATTGTTTTCCCTAAAAATTCCATGCTCCGTACAAGCCGTTTGCATTATTAAATTCACCCTGCGATGAAAACATTATACTGTAAATTAAAATTATATCTACATAAAAAAAACACAAAATCTTTATTCAAAATATTTTAGTGTTTGATATTATAGTGCTTTCAACAATCCATATGCATATATTTGCGAGGTGCGGTTATGAATTCACCCTGGATCCCGTTTCTCTATCAGTACGGCATAAGCGGTATTGTGTTTGCAACAGGCATTATTCTGGCAATTCGCACGAAAGCGCTCAATCTGCACTATGCCCATGAGCGCTGGACACTTGTACAGTTGCTGACCGGACTTGCGGCAATGATGATCCTCCATGGTGCGATGATCGTCGTAGCAGGTGTATGATATGATTCACGGTACGGTTCTTGATATCGCAATTATTATCCTGTACTTTGTGGGAATACTCGGTTTCGGCGTCCTGTTCGGGAAATACGCCCGCACCACCCGCGATTTTTTCTTCGGCGGGCAGCGCTTCAGCTGGTGGCTCATCGCAATGAGCTGCATCGCCACCACCGTAGGATCATACAGTTTCATAAAATATTCCGCAGTGGGTTTCAGCTACGGTTTTTCTTCTACAATGGCGTATCTCAACGATTGGTTTCTCATGCCTTTGTTTGTCCTCGGCTGGATGCCCATCATCTATTTTTCGCGGGTAAGCTCCATTCCTGAATATTTTGAGCGGCGATTTGACCAGAGAACCCGCATGGCAGGGACAATTGTTCTTCTCATCTATCTGGTGGGGTACATCGGCATCAACCTCTATACAATCGGCGTGGCGTTTCACGCAATGCTCGGATGGGAGGTGATGACCACCGCAATTATCGTCTCAGTCATCTGCGCCGTGTATATGCACGCGGGCGGCCAGACCTCCGTCATCATGACCGATCTTGTACAGAGCATCATCCTCATTGCCGCGGGAATTCTGGTATTCGCCCTTGGCCTTTGCGAAATCGGCGGCTTTTCCCGATTCTGGAATTCCCTCGAACCTTCGTTTCGATTGCCCTTTACGGGTCTGCTTGAACCTGCGCGCTTCAGCACTGCAGGAATTTTCTGGCAGGACGCGTTCGGCAGTTCAATTGCCTTTTACTTCATGAACCAGGGAGTGATTATGCGCTTCATGAGCGTGCGCTCCATGGCCGATGGGAAGCGCACAATCTTTTGTGTCACGCTTTTCCTCATGCCTCTTGCCGCGTTTGTGGTGGCTAATGCCGGATGGATCGGCCGTTCGATGGTGAATCTAGGCATGCTTCCCCCTACAAGTGATCCAAATCAGATATTTGTCATTGTCGCCTCGCGCATGGCAGCGCCGGGAGTGTTCGGGTTTATTATGGCGGCACTTACCGCCGCGCTCATGTCCACCATAGATACACTGGTCAATGCCGTCACCGCCATCGGCGTCAACG
>DYLV01000168.1 GCA_020721925.1 Leptospira biflexa | reverse complement strand
TGCGAATCTTGAAGGGAATGCTGTTGGCGATACGCTTGCAATGATTTCAGAGCTCATCGCTGAAAATAGAGACAATGTCTTCAATACCATTAAAAACATCCGGGAGTTGACTGATAAAATTAATAAGGGACACGGAACGCTCGGGAAACTCATCAATGAAGGCAAGGTGCATGATTCAACCGAAGGCCTGATTCAGGAACTTCGCGATGCAATTGAGGATACCCGTGAACAGGCGCCGGTGACGAGCTTCATCCGGGCGGCGCTGACGGCGTTTTAATATTAAAAATAAACGTACCTGCGCAAACAGGAGGATGAACTATGGCACAAAAGTTGTATGAAACAACCCCAAAAAGATTATTTGCAAGAAAATTGATCGGCGCCATTGTTTTTCTTTTTGTGGTGTATTACAGCGTGAGTTCAATAGCTCAATTTTATATCCAATACAGGTGGTTCGATAGCTATTCCCATGCGAATGTTTTCTGGACTTTATTTTATGGAAAGTTTTTCGTTGCCGCTATCTTTTTTGCAGTATTTGTGGCGCTATTTGCATTGAATTTCTTTCTGATGCGGGTGATTGGCGGTTCGGGCAGAATTTTTTCTAAGAATATTTTAGACCGACTTCACATGCCGTTTTTTGGAACACCCCGCCGTGCACTTGGTGTTCTTCTGGCGCTCGGAATCGCAATTTTAAGTTTTTTTATGGCGCTTGCCGCATCATCCTACTGGCAGGAATTTCTGCTGTATCTCAATGGCATGCCTTTCCCCAATATTCCCCACGATCCTTTTTTCAATAAAGATATCGGTTTTTACGTGTTTTCACTGCCGTTCTATAATTTTGCATATCACTGGTTGATGATTTCGCTTGTCATCATTATTGTTTTTTCGACACTGTTCCATTTCGCCAATGGAGGTATTTTTTTTCAACATGGAAGGCTTGAGCTTTCGCTTTTTGCCAGAGCACATCTGTCGACTCTGGCGGCGTTGATTGTTATGCTTCATGGTATCGGATACCGACTTTCGGCGTACGGAATTCTTTTCAACGAGCGGACGCGGTTTTTCGGCGCGGGTTATGCAGATGTCAATGCGAAGCTTTTTGCATACAACATCTGCCTTATTATTTCCTTCATCGCTGCTGCGCTTCTTTTATTTAACATCATCAGGAAAAGCTTCAGGCTACCTGTTCTGGTTCTTATTGCTCTTATTCCCGCGAACTTTATCTTCGGAACCATATATCCGTCGCTCCAGCAGCGCTTTGTGGTGGATCCCAATGAGCTCGATCGTGAGAGCCCCTACATTGCGCACAACATCCGTTTTACGCGGCTTGCATTCGGTCTTGATACAATCGAGGAACGGGAATTTGCCAACGATGCGCAGCTTACCTATCGCGATATTCTCAACAACAAAAACACGCTCGAGAATATCCGGCTCTGGGATTGGAGGCCGTTGAAGAGTACTTATAAACAGCTCCAGGAATTGAAGCCGTATTATTTTTTCAACGATGTGGATGTTGACCGCTATATCATTGATGGCAGGAAAATTGCAGTTAATCTGTCTGCACGGGAACTTGTAAGCCAGAATTTAGGTCGACAGAGCAAGTCATGGCAGAATCAGCATCTCATTTATACGCACGGCTATGGTGTGGTAATGAGCCGGGTTGATAAAGCAACAGTCGAAGGTATGCCGGAGTTTTTAGTCTACGATATTCCACCAAAAACGAAGATAGGCAATACAATTGAAAAACCGGAGATTTATTTTGGTGAGCATATAAACCCTTATGTAATAGTAAACACGACCATCTCCCCCGGAGAATTTGATTATCCGTATGGGACTGACAATAAATATACGCGATATCAGGGCAGGGGAGGAGTGCTGCTGGAGTCATTTTTCGCAAAACTCATGTATACGCTTGCGTTTGGGAACATAAATATTTTAATGTCAAATAACATCACATCCGACAGCAGGATTTTGTATAACCACAATATTGTGGAAATGGTAAGGATGTTGACACCTTTCATCGATTTTGATGATGACCCGTATCTGGTGATATCGAATGGAAAGCTTTACTGGATTATCGACGGATATACGTGCACCGATCGATTCCCCTATTCGGCGCCGATACGGCTCAGAGATGGGCGAACAATAAACTATATTCGCAATTCCGTAAAGGTGATAATTGATGCCTATAACGGCAGCATGCAGTATTATATGAACGATCCTTCTGATCCAATCATTCTTGCGTATTCCCGTATGTTTCCGGGGCTTCTGAGGCCTCTTGAAGAGATTCCAGAAGGGCTTAAAGAACATCTTCGATATCCGGAAGACCTTTTCAATATTCAGAGTGCTGTTCTGCTTCGCTACCACATGACAAATGTAAACGTGTTTTACAACAACGAAGATATGTGGGCATTCGCGAAACAGATTTACGAAGACAGGGAAGAACTGGTCCACAGCTACTATCTGGTGACGAAACTTCCAAATGAAGAACGGAGCGAATTTCTTCTCATCATCCCCTTTACACCGCTTCATCGGGATAATATGATTTCGTTTTTAGTTGCCAAGTGCGATATGCCACATTACGGAAAGATGATTTTGTACTCTCTCCCTAAAGACAAGCTGAATTACGGACCTATGCAGGTTGAAGCCCGCATCAATCAGGATCCGGAAATATCGAAACAGCTAACGCTTTGGAGCCAGCGCGGCTCTAGCGTGATCAGAGGAAACATGCTGGTAATTCCAGTGGAAAAATCTCTTTTGATGATTGAACCGCTGTATTTGAAGGCGGAAAACAGCGAAATGCCGGAACTGCGAAGAGTATTTGTATCCTTTTCCGATAAGGTGGTTATGGAAGAAAACCTGGAACAGGCGCTTGAAAACATATTTTCGGGAAAACGTTCATGGAAATCTGGGGGTGGAATGCCTGGTGAAAAAGGCGAATCGATTGAATCGTATGCCAGAAAAGCCTACTATCATTTCATCCAGGCCGAAAAATTTCAGCGTGAAGGGAACTGGGCGAAGTATGGCGAAGAACTAAAAAATCTAAAGGAGATTCTTTCGCTCATGAAGGGAAGAAAAGAACAGTGACCGATAGGAGCGATTGTACGGTGGGTGTATGAACAGAGATATTGCAATAATGGTTGACCTGCAGAAACTCTGGGACAGGAAAGTGGAGTTTGAAGACGGGATATCTCATCACGAGAAGTCGATTGCGTTTTGGGAAAAGAAAATATCAGATATCCGAAAAGACGTATCTGTGTTGAAGGAGAATCTTACGCAGGCGGAACTTGAAATACGCTTAAAAGAAAAAAAGGTGTATGAGCTTGAAGAGAAGTTAGGAAAGCTTCAAAAGAGACGTGATGTGATAAAAACCGAGAAAGAGCTTGCCGCACTTGAGAACGAAATAAAAGCGGTAGAAACCGAAAAGGATGAAATTGAAACTGTCGTAATTGAAGAGATGGAATCTGCGGCTGGAATAAAAAAGTCAATCGAAAAGAAAGAAAATGAGCTTGCGGAAGCTGAACCGAAAATGCATGAAGATATTGCATATCTCAGGAGTAAAATTGAAAACTATGCAAAAGAAGTGCGAGAGCTTATAAGCCAATTCAATGCAGGACTATCAAAGCTCTCTCCGGAGATAAAATCGCGTTTTGAGAAAACCATAAAGTCAAAAGAAGGGAAGGCAATCGCTCCTCTTGAGGGGGAAACATGCGGGGTGTGCCATACTTCAATTCCGGTGCATATCGTATTGGAGGCTTCATCGGGGATAAAGGCAATGAATTGCACTAACTGCGGCAGATTTATTTACAAGAAGGAAAATGTGTAGTTGTGCGATACAAAAGAGAAGACGATAAGCAATGCTGTCACAATTTCTACAAGGATTAGATACATGCTGTTAAATATCGAACGAGTATTGAAAATGTTGGCGGAAGGAAAATCCGTTGAAAAAATCGCAGAAAGAGGAAAAGTTTCGCCGGAAGAGGTGTATGCGCTTATTGAAGAGGCCAGGAGAATTATACTTTTGCATGATGGCACACGAGCGAAAAAGAAAGTGTTATTGAAAAAATTTTCACAAGGTGCTGACGCAGGCGAACAAACGGTGGGGAAGGATGATCTGCTTTCTGGCGCCGAACTTTCGGCAATTCCAATGGGGGCATCGCTTATATTTTATACCGACGGCGCATCCAGCGGCAATCCCGGCCCGGCGGGGATTGGCATCGTTATTTTCGACGCCCAGGATCGGCAGGTGGGAAAAGTATCTCTGCACATTGGAGAAACCACAAATAACATTGCCGAATACAGCGCAGTCATCCGTGCGCTTAAAATTGCTCTCTATTTCCAGGCGAAAAATGTGCGAGTGCGCACTGACTCCGAACTTGTGGTTAGACAGTTAAACGGCCAATATAAGGTTAAAAATGAAGGACTGATTCCTTATTTTGAACAGGTTTCTGAATTGATGAAACAGATACCTAAAGTTAAAGTGGAATATATACCGCGCAATCAAAATGAAAAAGCCGATTTCCTTGCTAAAAAAGCCTCTGCGGGGAAATAATGCCGATGAATGATCGCTGGGCAATACGAGAAATGGATGAGGATGCATCCCAAAGCCTTGTTCAATCGCTATGCATCCCCAAACCGCTGGCCGATGTGCTTTCAGCGCGGGGCTATAGAAAAATTGGGGATGCCTTTGCATTTCTGCATCCGTCCATTTCTCTTTTGCATAGCCCCTTTTTAATGCGGGATATGGAACGTGCAGTGACTCGCTTCAGAAAAGCAATTGCACATAATGAAATTATCGCTGTATTTGCAGATTCCGACCTCGATGGCCTCACTTCTCTTACGGCGCTTATGGCGCTCATAAAGCGTATCGCCCCGCGGGCAGATGTCCATATTCGCTATCCCCGGGGGAATGAGTATTATGGTCTTACAAAAAATGTCATTGATGAATTTCATAAAAAGGGCGCAACATTTCTCATAACTTTAGATTGCGGAACAAGAGATGTGGCAGAAATTTCATACGCATCGGAGAAGGGAATTGATACTCTCGTCATTGATCATCATGAAGTGGAAGGGGAACTTCCCTTCTCGATTATTGTAAATCCAAAAAGGGAAGAGTGCAACTATCCCTTTAAAGAGCTTGCAGGTGTTGGTGTGGTATTTAAATTCTGCCATGCTTTGCTTATGAGTTATCTGCCCGGATTTTCAAAAAAATTTCTTATCGTTACGCAACGCGACGGAACTCTTGAGGCGGCATTGATTGTCAACGGGATGGTTGAATGGAAAAAGGTATGTCGTGATGAGAAGGATATTGAAGTGCTGGAGAAAGGGGCGGATTTCCTGATGGGGTATTCTTGTGATGGCTTCAGACGGTGCAAAAAAAACTTCAAATACTTGAATATTGAAAACGAACTTCAATCTGTTGCAAAGGATGATGAAGATTTCCGCAGAAGGTGGAATTTTTTTTCAGAAAATGGAAATAGCATCAACACTGCCATTCGTGCGTTTAAGGAACTGCAATACCGAAAATCTCCACGCATAATCGAATTTAACAATTCCATTCTCGGCCTTGTGGCTCTCGGTTCAATCGCAGATATCGTTCCGCTTGTGGATGAAAATAGAATACTTGTCAAAATGGGACTTGATGCTCTTAAAAATACCTCGCATGAAGGGTTATCTCTTCTTCTGGGCGATAAGAAGGTCACCAGCAAAACGCTTGGATGGCATGTCGCACCGATGTTAAATGCGCCGGGAAGGATGGGCAAGACTGATTGTACCGCAGAATTTCTGTTGGGGACAAATGGCCATAATCACAAGGATATTCTGGAAGAAATAATGGGACTCAATACAAAGCGCCGAAAGATGGTGGATGATGAATATGCGCGAATTTTTGAAATGGTCGAAAATGGCAGGATCGATGTATCGGGAGAAATAGTTTT
>DYLV01000167.1 GCA_020721925.1 Leptospira biflexa | reverse complement strand
TCCGCTGCGTGTCCCGGAAAGTCTCTCTTCGAGCGTATTGCCTCTAAACAACGCACTCGCCACGCCGGTAAAAAATCGTTCTAAAGGATTTGTTTCCTCATCGAAAACAGGACAATCATCGGGCAGTCCCGCCAAGTTTCTTGCGTTCTCAAGCGCCGCCTCAACCCCTCCTGTCTCGCTAATCAGCTTCGCCTCAACCGCCTGAGTGCCGTTCATGACGCGTCCGTCAGCCAGAGGGCGTATATCATCAATGGGAATATTCCTGCCGAGGGATACATCACGAAGAAACTGGTTGTAGGACGAGTCTATCATCGCCTGGATGAGTGCGCGCTCCTCTTCAGTGATGTTTCTATACGATGCCAGTATGTCTTTATATGCCCCGCTTTTAATGACGTTCATCCTGATGCCAAGCTTTTCAAAAAGCCCCTGAAGATTGGGCGATACCGCAATAACACCAATGGATCCGGTCACGGTGCCGGGATTGGCGATGATATAGTCACACGCTGCGGCAATGTAGTATCCCCCCGAGGCAGCCACATCGCCAAGAGATGCGACTATCTTAATATTCTTCCGCCGCATCGCCATGAGCTTCTGAAACACCTCCTGCGTGGCTGCCACAGACCCTCCTGGCGAATTTATGCGAACCACCACTGCCTTGACACGAGAATCCTTCATAAGATCATCCAGCCGGCGAAGAATCGTTTCCGCTGACGCGCCATAACTGATAAAGCCGTCAGCGGTACCGGTCATGGTTATGACACCCGAGATGCGCACCACGCCGATGCCATCACTGATCACCGGCGATGACAGGCGGTACACGTTAGGCCGCGACGCTTGTATGGTCATGCTAATCTCGAAGACCGCGAGAATTGCGGAAAGCCCAAGCATCGCCATAATCGCAACTAAAATCTTTCGGTTTTTATCCATAAACCCCGTCGATCAGCCCTGAAAGATACTGACAGCTCTCATCAGGAGAATGAGGTACTTTCTCAATTGCGAGGTACAGCTAAGCCCATTGCACCGTCAATGTCAATCACAATTACAATAACAGGTGGCACAATTGAAAATACTTGTCTGAGCGATATTCTTTTTTTGTATTTGACATGAAGCGCGCTATTGTACTAGTATGCGTTTTCATTTAACCTTTCGGTCCATTATTGATGAAATCCATTGAGACGAGAGCAATTGTAATAGGAGGTGGCGCCACCGGCTGTGGTACGCTTCGTGACCTGACGCTTCGAGGCATAGAGGCCGTCCTCGTTGAGCAAAACGACATCTCCTCAGGAACGACCGGAAGAAATCACGGGCTTCTCCACTCAGGCGCGCGTTATGCAGTAAAAGACCTCGAATCGGCTCGTGAATGCATTGCCGAAAATAAAATTCTGAAAAAAATCGCTCGCCACTGTATCGAAGATACCGGCGGCCTTTTCATCACACTCCCCGACGATGACCCCGAATATCTCAACCGCCTGATTGAGCATTGCAAATATGCAGGAATTGAGTGCGAAGAGTTGAAGCTTGAGGAAGCATTCAAAATTGAGCCCCACCTCAATCCCAACATTTTAAGCGCACTTCGCGTCCCCGATGGAACAATCGATCCCTTCCGCCTTTGCTCGGCAAATATGTTAGATTCGATGGAACGCGGGGCTCGAATATTTACGCACACCCATGTTGATGCCATCATCGCTGAAAAGGGAGCCACACAGGGCGTTCGGTGCACAGATAAAGCTTCGGGTGAGCTTTTCGAAATTCGGGGAGATATTATCATCAACGCCTCCGGCGTGTGGGGTCAGCGGCTTCTTTCCACTGCCGGCATCAATCTCACAATGCTTCCTTCAAAGGGATCCATGGTGATAATCGATTATCGGATAAACAACGTTGTAGTCAACCGCTGCCGCGTTCCCTCTGATGGCGATATCATCGTCCCCGGCGACACGGTGTCAATCATCGGGACAACATCCCGCACCATCGATTATGTGGACATTGAAAAGCTTACAGTTGATGACGATGAAATCGACGTGCTTATTTCCGACGGTGAGAAGCTCATTCCACATGTTTCAAAAGCACGAGTCCTCCGCGCTTATTGTGGAGTCAGACCGCTTGTGGCGGTATCGGGAAATATCGACGGAAGAGAAATCAGCCGCGGCATTGTGCTCATCGACCATGAAACGCGCGATGGGATAAAAGGCCTTATTACAATCGCGGGAGGAAAACTCATGACCTACCGCCTCATGGCCGAGTGGACAACAGACCTTGCATTGAAAAAGCTGGGGCTTTCAAAAAAGTGCACCACCGCCCACACGCCGCTTCCGGGTTCTGAGCAAAAAATCAAACGGCCGCACATACGCCAGTTTACCGGAATGCCAAATTCCATCATCGGTTCCACGCTCTATCGACACGGTAACCGCGTGAGTACCATCCTCAGCCGCCAGAAGCGGAATTTCAGCCTTGTGTGCGAATGTGAAATGGTCACCGTGGGCGAAGTGGAATACGCGCTGAAAAAACTCAACGTCAAAGACATCATCGACCTTCGGCGGCGTACACGCATTGGCATGGGGCCATGCCAGGGCGAACTCTGTTCATACCGTGCGGCCGGCCTTTTCAATGAACTCGGATCTGCCACCCCAACTGGCGCAACGAAACTTCTTATTGATTTTTTAGAAGAGCGCTGGAAGGGCATTAAACCAATTCTCTGGGGCGACGCGCTCCGCGAAATGGAATTCACCTACTGGATTTATCAGGGGCTTTTCGGCCTTGGCGACATTGCCGAACGAAAAGAGGACAACGAATGAACTACGATTGTCTAATAATCGGCGGAGGGCTTGCCGCTCTCACCTGCGGAATTAAATCCGCTTCAAGCGGCCTTCGCACCGGTATCATTTCCGGCGGTATGAGTGCCCTGCACTTTTCGTCCGGATCGATTGACTTATACGGATATCAGGAAGACAGGACAATCGTGTATCAGCCATTTGAAAAAATCGAAGATGTCATCCGCCAAAATCCCGTGCACCCCTATCGCCGTTGTGGGCGGGATCTCATCAGGGAAGCGGTACTTTTCTTTAAAAACGAGCTTGCCCGCGGCGGCCTTGAATTGTACAATAATGAAGAATCAAATCATTTTCACGTTTCGACGCTCGGCACCATCAAGCCCACCTATTTTTCTCAAAGGAGCGTATTCAACGAAGAGATAAAAGAAGCGTTCAGAATGCGCCCGAAAATCGCGCTTCTTTCATTTGCTGGTTTCCGCGACTTTTTTCCGAAGCTTGCCGCGGCGAATCTTCAAAAAAGTTCGCTCTTTCGCCATCTGGAAATCGTCACAGGCGAGGTGGTGTTGCCGATGTATACCAAAACTGCCCGCAATCCGCATGAATTCCGCTCAATTGACATTGCACGCATTTTTGACTCTGAACGCTACCTCACCAACATCGCCGAACAGATCAAAAAAGCATCTCAGGGCGCCATCTTTGCAGGGATGCCTGCCTTTATCGGCATCACAAATTACAACAAAATTTATCATCGCCTTCGAGAACTCACCGGTATATTCGTCTACGAAATTCCCACCCTCCCGCCTTCAATATTAGGAATGCGCATCGACGATGCCCTCAAGCGCCGTTTCGCAGAACTCGGTGGCGAATTCATCGCAGGCGACCGCGTTGTAGGGGGAGAAATTATTGGAGGCGCACTTGACCACGTGCATACGGAAAACCACGGCACGACCCGCATCAGAGCGCGAAGCTACGTGCTCGCGACAGGAAGCTTTTTTAGCGGTGGACTTTCAAGCGGCTTCAATTCAATACGTGAACCAATTTTCAACCTCAAACTTTTCTGTGAACAGGAACGCAATAAATGGTATTCGCCGCGTTTTCTCTCAACGCGCGGGCACCCCTTTCTCGCCTACGGAGTGGAAACCGACAATGAACTGCACCCATTCGATCAGGAGGGCAAAACCGTTAAAAATCTGTTTTGCATCGGAGCGGTTCTCGCGCACTACCGCCCCATTGTTGAAGGATGTGGAGGAGGAGTTGCAATTGCCACGGGATATGCCGCGGCAAAAAAAATTATCGATACAGGCAAAATAACCGGATAATGATCACACTGGAAAACATAAGCTTCGACTACTGCATTAAATGCACCGTATGCACCATTTACTGCCCGGTCGCACGTGCAACCCATCTTTTTCCCGGGCCCAAACAATCGGGGCCAGATACCGAGCGCCTCAGAATTAAAAACCCCGCGCTGGTCGATGAATCGCTGAAATACTGCTCGAACTGCAAGCGATGTGAAATCGCCTGTCCGTCGAATGTGAAAATTGCCGATTTGATCCAGGAGGCGAAATGGCGCTATTTAAAACAAAAATTCCGCTTCCGGGATTATTTCATGAGCCATACCGACCTTGTCGGTTCGGCAGCCGTGAAGATGAGCGCGCTGGTAAATTTTTTCATGAGCCTTTCAATTGTGCGCTTCTTCATGGAAGTGTTTTTACGCATTCCAATGCGACGCGTATTCCCAAAATATAACAGCAAAACTTTTAGAAATTGGTACAGACAAGAAGAAAAAGCACAGCACGCATTTCAGAAAAAAGCACTCTATTTTCACGGCTGCTATGTTAATTATAATAATGCGTCTTTGGGCAAAGACCTCGTTAAAGTACTCAATGCAATGGGAATCGGTGTGATTATGCCCCGTGAAAAATGCTGCGGCGTTCCCCTCATTGCGAACGGTTATCTTACGAAAGCAAGAAAGAACGCTTCCTTCAACATCCGCTCTCTCGCAAATAACCTTCAAAATGGGATGACCGTCATTGCGACTTCCTCAAGCTGTTCTTATGCTCTGAAATACGAATACGCGAATCTTCTCAGATTGGACAACTCCGCAATTTTTAATCGCATTGAATACATAACGAAATATCTCTACAACCGTTTTGAGGAAGGCATGGCACCGAAGATGAAGCCGGTAAACCTGCGTGCAGCCTATCATGCCCCATGCCACCTGGAACGCATGGGAGGAGTAATGTACACCATCGACCTTCTCAGGAAAATCCCGGGGCTGGATTTGGTGATTCTCCACTCGGAGTGCTGCGGCATAGCGGGCACATACGGATTTAAGAAAGAGTATTACGATATTTCACAGAAAATCGGGCAGGAACTCTTCCGATCCATAGAACGCGCGGAAGTGGAACTTGTAATCACCGACTGCGAGACATGCAAAATGCAGATTGAGATGAACACACCTTATGAAGTGATCCATCCGGTTACGCTTCTCGCCAGAGCGATCGACCAATAGCTATTGGGCCATCCTCTTTCTAAATGCCTCCATATCTTTGGGCCCGTCGATATCGTTTTCCCATCGCGCGGCATTTTTCTTGATATGGAAGATGTATCCGCCGAAACAAGAAAGATCAATTTTATATACACGTTCCACCACCTCGATAATAGCCCGATAAAACTTCTCCTCTTCCAGGCAGCGCCTTTTAATCTGGCTTATGACATCAAAATTTTTTGTTTTCCACAGGTAATAGAGAATTTTCGAAAAGGTATTTGGAGTCAGGGCTTTGCGAAGATTATAGAAAAAATTGACAATCTCCCGCTCAATTATTTGATCCAGTGATTCATGCTTAATGATGGCCGCTGAATTTCCTACTCTCCCTTCAAAATTTGAAAAACCCACAAAATTTTTCAATTTCCCTTTTTTATAGCCCCGCTTAATGTACTTCAGACGATGAACAAGCCAGTTATCATCTTTCATATCCTCATATTCCACTATTCCGAAGGCAACATAGACAGGAATGCCCCGAAAATCTTTTTCCTTTCCAAGAATGCGATCGTACTCTGCATTAATCCACTCCACATCCTCACTGGTGATGCGCGGCGTATCCCCGAAGAAAATATCCACTCTTCTTCCGTAATCCACATGATTAAAATAGAAATCCTTCCAG
>DYLV01000166.1 GCA_020721925.1 Leptospira biflexa | reverse complement strand
AACATACAGAAAATGCCACCTGCGTGATCGTCTGGTGGGGGGTACCGCCGAATTTCATGAAGGAATATTTCGGCTAAGCCCTCAATTACCCCTCTTTGCAGCCTCCTATTTACCGGATGACAAATTCTGGCTCACGGAGTATTGTCTCAGAAGATATCATTTCATACATCAACGTGTATTGTGCACCATATAGAAATTATAATAAGAGAAGTCATTTTTACATATAGAAACAGATTGGTGGGAATTTACCAAAATTATTTCTGTGTATATCCGCTTAATATGTGAAAGCAGTTTTAGAGATTCACTGTATACATACAAAGTACAATATACCCCTCCCCTTGCTCTTAGAAAACGCACCGCAACGGATTGATAAAAAACCGCCCGAAGGCGGTTTTTTTATAACTCAATTTTTTTACGAATTACTTTGGAACAACCTTGAAACTCACACGTCTCTGTTTGGGATCCAGACCATCGAGACCAGGAATAAGTTCCGAAGTCCCAACTCCCTTGTAGGTAAGCTTATTGCGATCAATCCCTGCGCGAATAAGTTCATTATACACTGCCTTCGCGCGTCCAGTCGATACATCGTCGGTTGGAGCTTCTTTCACCAGGGCAGAATGGCCTGTTACCTGGATCACATAGCCCTCGGGAATTTTGTTTACAACTTCCTTAATAACCGCAACCGCTTTCGAACCAATTAGCGATTTATTGCGATTGGAAAGGTTTGCACTGCTGGGCGGAAATACATCGAGCGCATCAGCTGCGGGTTTAAGCGCCTCGTTGCTTGCGCTTACCATCATTCCAGCCCCTCCAGAAACGCTGGGAGTTTCCGCCTGTTGCGCAGGTTGCTGAGATGCACAACTCATTGCCGTAATAACAGCTATTGACAGCAATAATAATAACGCCCTTTTCATTACAGCCTCCTATACACAATGTAATACGCAAAATTTTGTGCGTTTTACTCAGTATATAATCAAGCGATGTTTTCTGTCAAGGGATTTTACATAAAAAAGTCCGTCTGTATTTTCCCGGCTCCGTACGGTATTAGTGAACTTCTAAAGGCTATCTCGCAGGATGTTCTCCTGTGGGCACAAAGTATTGGCAACACTGTTTTCTTTCATGTCATTAAAACCAATGAAATAGGTGTTTACCTGGTCCGTAAATAATACTATCATCAATCACCAACTATGTGCACAGCCAAAGAAATCTCTTGACGCATACTGACCATCCTTTACCAATGCCTGTATGCGGCCTTCTGAGGTATATTGCCATGAAAACGTGCACAATTTCTGAAGCGCTTGAAGAAATCAGAAACAGCAGGATGCTCATCCTGGTTGATAATGAAGAGCGGGAAAATGAGGGCGATCTGGTTGTCGCCGCCGAATTCGCCACACCAGAAGCAATTAATTTCATGGCGAAATACGGCCGTGGACTCATTTGTGTTTCGCTCACACAGGAACGGTTGAATGCTTTGGGCCTTAAGCTCATGTGCCCGGAAAATCAGGATAAATTCTGTACTGCATTTACAATTAGCGTTGACGCAAAAGAAGGAGTCACCACAGGAATATCCGCATATGATCGTGCAGTAACAATAAAAAAGCTCATAGATGAGCGCACCATGCCGGAAGACCTATCACGGCCGGGACATATCTTCCCGCTTGCAGCGAAAAAGG
The DNA here is from genome assembly GCA_020721925.1 of Leptospira biflexa. Lineage (GTDB taxonomy): Bacteria > Spirochaetota > UBA4802 > UBA4802 > JAGODF01 > DYLV01. The sequence goes on along the minus strand of DYLV01000166.1, from coordinate 4,321 downwards.
GCGGCGTACTGGTGCGCGCAGGCCATTCCGAAGGCTCAGTTGACCTTGCGCGGCTTGCCGGCCTTAAACCAGCTGCGGTGATTTGTGAGATTCTCAATGAAGACGGCACCATGGCACGCCGTCCCGATCTCGACATTTTTGCAGAAAAACATAACCTGAAAATAGCCACCATTGAAGATCTAATAAAATTCCGACAACACACCGACCGTCTTGTGAAGCGCGTATCTGAAGCAAAACTTCCCACCCGCTTCGGCGATTTTACAATCATTGCATATGAAACCGAAGTCGATTCGTTTACCCACGTGGCACTGGTGAAAGGGGAGGTAGCCGGACGAGAAAACGTTCTTGTTCGCGTTCATTCAGAATGTCTTACCGGTGATGTATTCGGTTCATACCGATGCGATTGTGGCCCTCAGCTTCACAAAGCGATGGAAATGATACAAGCGGAAGGAAACGGTGTGGTGCTCTATATGCGCCAGGAAGGAAGAGGAATTGGCCTGGGAAATAAAATCATGGCATACCATCTTCAAGAACAAGGGCTCGACACCGTCGAAGCAAACATCAAGCTCGGATTTCCATCGGACCTTCGCGATTATGGCATTGGCGCGCAAATTCTCGTTGATCTCGGCGTGCACACCATCCGACTCCTCACAAATAATCCCAAAAAAGTAATCGGCCTTGAAGGCTACGGGCTTGAAATAGTGGAACGGGTGCCGATTGAAATTCCCCCTTCAAAAGATAATTACCACTATCTCAAAACAAAAAAAGAAAAAATGGGACATCTCATACTGAATGGAAAAAACGGAGAGAAGGGACAATGACGTCAAATAATCCCACCATACTCATCATCGACAATGAGGAGACATCCCGCTTCACGCTGCAAAAAAAATTTCTAAAGCAGGGATATAGCGTCATTTCTCTGGACAAGGCTGAAGACGCCCTGTATCTCATAAAAAATGAGGAAAAGAAAATTGATCTAATTATCACCGATGTGAAACTTCGTAAAATGGACGGGATTGAGCTTTTGCGATATTTAAACACGCTGGAAAACTCTATCCCGGTGCTGGTGCTCACCGGCCAGGCCAACACGGAAAACGCCATTAGAGCGCTACGATATGGTGCAATCGATTTTATCCGCAAACCTTTCGATGTGGCCGAAGTGCTTTCAGTTGCCCGAAATGCGATCAGGGCACGGCACGAAAAAGAAATCGCCGATGCGGTGGGAAAATATCTGTACTACGAAAAAAGGCGGTTCATCATCGACACGGATATCTCCGCCTGCAATGTGCTTTCCTACAAGCTTACAAAACACCTCCCCTCCTCCGATTTCTGCAACAGAACGACCGCGGAAAACCTGGCACTTGCGCTGCGCGAGGCGATAAGCAACGCCATGTTTCATGGCAATCTCGAAATCTCATCGGACATTCGCGCGGAAAAAGGGATAAATGGTTTTAACGAAGAGATTGAAAAAAGAAGATTCGAAGAGCCATACAAAGACCGCAAAGTTGCTATCACATACGAATACAACGGCGATTTTGTCGAATATACCGTTGAGGACGAAGGTCCCGGCTTCGATTACCGGACGCTTCCCGATCCGCGAGACCCTGAAAATTTCCTTAAAGACAGCGGGAGAGGTCTTCTCATCATTCGGATACACATGGATGAAGTGATGTGGAACGAAAAAGGCAATGCCATTCACATGAAAAAATTCCGCACTACCCGCAAAGACAGCGACAATGGAGGCAATAATGTACCACAGCATTAAATGGCTCGGAAATGCGGTTTCGATGCTCGACCAGCGCCTCTTGCCATCCAAGGAAATATATCATGAATACAAACACTTCAACGACGTAGCGGAAGCAATCGAAACAATGGTTATTCGCGGCGCCCCCGCAATCGGCATCGCCGCGGCAATGGGGATCGCGCTTGCCGCAAAAACCAGCAATGCAAAAAACATTTCCGAACTTAAAGAAGAACTCCATGCGGCAGCCGGGCGCTTTGCCACAACACGCCCCACTGCGGTGAACCTTTTCTGGGCAATTGACAGAATGAAAAAAACAATTGCCGCTTCAAACACTTTCGATGAATTGCGCGAGCAACTGGAAAAGGAAGCGATCGCCATACACCAGGAGGATATCGACGCAAACAAAGCGATGGGCAATCACGGCGCGCGTTACCTCGCAGACGGTGATACGGTGATGACGCATTGCAATGCCGGCGCTTTAGCTACAGGCGGCTACGGCACCGCACTTGGCGTGATTCGCGCCGCCGTAGAGCACGGGAAAAAAATCAAAGTGTTTGCCTGCGAAACGCGGCCATACCTTCAGGGCGCGCGATTAACGGCATGGGAACTTATGAAAGACGGGATTGAGGTAACGCTCATCACCGACAACATGGCCGGTCATTTTATGAAATCTGGAATGATTCAAAAAATCATCGTGGGAGCCGATCGCATTGCGGCAAATGGCGACACGGCAAATAAAATCGGGACCTATTCGCACGCGGTACTTGCGAAAGCTCATAGCATTCCTTTTTATGTTGCAGCTCCTGTATCCACACTCGATCCCAACACTCCGGATGGGTCGGCAATTCCGATTGAGGAACGAAGTGTTGACGAAGTTGCCTATCTGCAGGGTGTGCAAATCGCACCGGAAGGAATCTTCATCCGCAACCCGGCTTTCGATGTGACACCTGTAAAATACATCAGCGCCATCATCACCGAAAAAGGAGTAATCGAAAATCCAGCACAGTATGGTATTAAGGGATTTCTTGGAAAGTGAGAAGTCCGCATCAAAGCGCATTCGCTAATGAAAAGCGCGTATCGGTTATGGATTTTTATTAGCGCAAGGAACTTTCATCCATCGCTTAGCCTCTTCGAGCTCGTTACTCCAAGCGATTGATATATTTCGAGCGTGGCGCGCGAACGGTTCAGCGTATAGAAATGAATGCCTTCAACGCCATTATCAACAAGATCGTACACCTGCTCGGTGGCCCAGTGGATGCCCACCTTCGCCACAAGCTCATCAGTCTCTGCCCGGGCGATGTCGCGAAGAAGCCTTCCGGGAAAACGCGCGCCTTGCGCAAGCTCGGCCATCCGCATCATCCCCTTGCGAGAGGTGATGGGCATTATCCCTGCAACAAGGGGTACCGTGATGCCCGCAAGGCGACATCGATCGCGAAAATCGAAGAAATCACGGTTATCAAAGAAAAGCTGTGTGCAGATATAATCCGCCCCGGCATCGACTTTTCTTTTGAGATATTCCATCTCTAAAAGTCTGTTCGGTGTTTCCGGATGCCCTTCTGGATATCCCGCCACGCCAATCCCCATACTGGGAAAATTTTTTCGAATAAACTCGACGAGTTCAGCCGCATAGCGGAATCCACCTTCCGTGGGAACGAATCGCGCTATTCCCTTCGGCGGATCACCGCGAAGCGCCATGATATTGCAAATCCCGCTTTCCTTATAGCGCTGAAGAATCTGTTCGATTTCATTCTTCGTTGATCCCACACAGGTGAGATGACTCACCACAGTGAGGTCCGTCTCCTTCTGAATTTTCACCACAAGATCGTGCGTCAGCTGCCTGGTGGATCCCCCTGCGCCATAGGTGACGCTCACAAAGGACGGGCGAAGGGGCATAAGATCGCGAATAGAGGTAAAAAGCTCCGACGAATAATTTTCATCCCGCGGAGGGAAAAATTCAAAGCTGAAAGAAATCTTATTTTGTTTAAATATTTCGCCAATATGCATTGTTTTTCTCAAAGTTATGTATTCACGAATTCCATTTTTACAATAATATAAAAACCAGAAAGCAATAACGCACGTTGCAGATGACACACCTTCTATACAAACCTTTGCTCTACTGAATCAAAGGAAGCGTGTAACTATTTCACAACCTCTATATACATTCAATAAAACTGCTTTCAACCCATTTCAGCCTTCTTTTCCCCCGTACCGGTTGTAAAGATATATTGCAAGAATGGTAAAGCTGAAAAGCGTATATCCTACTGGAAGCTGTCCCGCCATTCCCACCCCTACCGTGGTTGAGTGTATGAAGCCAAAAAAAGAGCAAACAATAAGCGGGAGGGACCAGAAGAAAGCCTTGAGAAAATCCCTCTCGATGAGATACACCGCTACCGCTGTGAGAAACATCGCCGTGAATAGCGCCCCTTCCTGGAACGCGATGATGCTTTTGAGGGCGGGTAGATGCCGCATGATGAGCTCATCGGCCTGCGCCGAGCCGATGTTCTGACTTGCACCTATGAATTGGCGAAGGAGTGAGACACCCCATCCCGCAATCGCGGGTAAAAGCCCAAGCGCCAC
>DYLV01000165.1:3005-6017 GCA_020721925.1 Leptospira biflexa | reverse complement strand
TTGCACTTTTCGATTATAAAATCACTCGCACCCTTCTTGATTTTGCTTCACCCGGATGCAAGGTCATGCACTGTCTGCCTGCTCACAGAGGGGAAGAGATAGAGAGCGATGTCATGGATTCCGAACAATCGATTATTTTCGACCAGGCAGAAAACCGACTTCACATTCAAAAGGCGCTTCTCTGTGCGCTTATGGCTCGCAATAATCGCCGGTAAAAATCTCGCGAAAATTCAATACAGATATTCTACTTGACCTGTAATCTTTGCATCCTCAATCTTTCTTTAGGGGCGACAATTCCATAGGTTACATGATAGATGAAACTCAGAAGGAACATTATACTGCTTGTGATAATTGCATCGGTACTTGCCGCAGTGTACATGCGTCCACAGGCAAAAAACGCGGGATATCGCTTTTACTTCCAGAAAATTTGTAAGCTCGATTCGTCAGGCGCGGAAAAAAGGGTCGAGAAACTCTACGAAACGCAGAAACATCGGGAAGCGGCAAATTTAGCGGAAAAGCTGCTCATAGCCTTTCCGGGAAATGCACGGCTAAAAAAACTCAGAGGCCTTTCACTCTACTTTTCCGGCGCACACCTTGAAGGAGCAAAGTACCTTTTTCCGCTTTTAGAAAACCGCGAAGAAGATGTGCAGCTGGTGCAAAATATCGCGGCAACGCTTTTTGAAGAGCGTTATTTTCCGGATGTGGTAACGCTTCTTACAAAAGTTTCACCCGGCAAAGACCCGGCACTCAATTTCTATTTAGGTGCTTCCCTGATTGAAACCGGAAATATCCGAAGCGCGCTTGCGCATCTCGAAAAATCCGAAGCGCGCGGCAGCAACAACTCCGACGTGTACTACTATTTGGGCCGCGCGCATGAAAAGCTGGGCGACGAGAGAACTGCTGTTATCCAGTACAGACAGGCGCTTTCAATAAACCGATTCCACCGCGATGCAAAAAAAGCGCTGATCGCGCTGTACATAAAACAGGGCAATTTCACGGAAGCGGAACGCATTTTGCGCGGAAGATTGCAGCCTATCGAATAAATTATGAAACAATGAAACACGATAGTCTTACATTTAATCGGGCGGCATGCCAGGATTTAGTGGGCATTCACGAAGAAATCAAGCACAGAATTGAAAAGCGGATTCAATCCTTCAGAAAGCTCTGGGCAAAAGGGACTGAGCGCGAGATTTTCATCGAACTAATTTTTTGCCTCCTCACTCCGCAAACAAAAGCACGTCAGGGCGAAAAGGCAATTGAACTGCTGATCCGCAAAGATCTCATTTTAAACGGCAGAGTGAAAGATCTGGCGCATCATCTCAACATTGTGCGCTTCCGAAACAAAAAGGCCGAATACATCATCGAGGCGCAAAAGAAATTTATCCTCAATGGGAAACCTGTGCTGAAAAAAACTCTCCGAAGCTACATCACTCCGTTTGCGATGCGCGAATACCTGGTCCGCTCGGTGAAAGGCCTTGGCTGGAAAGAAGCAAGCCACTTTTTGCGGAATATTGGGCTTGGGAAAAACTTTGCTATTTTAGACCGACATGTGCTGAAGCATCTAGTCTTAACCTCCTGTATCGAAAGCATCCCCCCTACCCTTACGAAACAACACTACCTTGAAATCGAGAAGAGAATGGGAGCGCTTGCAAAAGCAATGAATATACCTCTGGAACACTTAGACTTTGTGCTCTGGTACATCGAAACGGGCGATATTTATAAATAGTTCGATACCTCATCGCGTAAGCTTTTCAATAATCGGCCGATGCGCGGGATATTGTTCAATCAATTTCTCTCGCTTTGCAATCTCAAAATCGGCGAAATCGAACCCCGGCGCCACCGCGCATCCCACGAGGCTGAATTCCCCATCCCCTTCAATCAATGCGCCAAACCAGCGACCTGCGGGAATTACGGCCTGAGGAATCTGTCCCGCATCTGCATCCAATCCCAGCACATGTTGGGATATACCGTCATTGGAAAGCGTATAGACGGTAAGCGGCGCCCCGTCATGGAAGTACCAGAGCTCATCGGATTTGAGGCGATGAAGCGACGAATACTCGCCTTTACGAAGCAAATAGGCTATTGAAGTGAGAAAATTCCGGCCGCCTCGAAATCTCTCCGGTAGCCCTTCCTGTATAATTATTTCTCTGGAGCGATACGTTTCACGGAAATGTCCACCCTCCGGATGGGGCGCAAGGGCAAGCGCCTCAATCCAGTACTCTGCGCTTCTTTCGTTTGCCACAACACTCCTTCTTCGCTTCATGATACAGAGACACAATCAGTACAATCAGTCGAGGACAATGCACACCCCAATTGACAATTTCGAAAACGAATCAGCATGTATGATGGTGTACGCAATTTTTTTCATGGCCGTCAAGTTTTTTGTTTACATAGGACACGCTTTTTTATATAGTGACCGGCAGTTTCGGGGCGTAGCGCAGTCCGGTTAGCGCACATGACTGGGGGTCATGGGGTCGGAGGTTCAAATCCTCTCGCCCCGAATCATTGTTCCGCCGTTTGTCCGAAGATATCCTGCCAAAAGCGAGAGAGTGCAGGAATTCCTTGTGCAATCCCTTATTGGAATGTGCCTGCACAAATGGATGTTACAATGCGTTTTTTCCCATTCAATGTTGTTCGCACAAATATTGTCACCTCAAAACACCGCTTTTATCGTGTACAATGACATACCTGAAAGCGGTTTAACCAATCTCCCGTGTCTATAATGGGTTCATCAATGAAAATTTTCAAGAAATTCCCTTTTGTTAGCGAAATTATTTGGGTATCAGTCCTGTACCACATTATTGCGGCCATGAATACTTTTATCCTGTCTTAAGGGCTCTCTTAAGGGCTCTGACCCCAATGACATCACACAAACATGGAAACCTAACTCTGACTTTGGGAGCACACCCTTTCTTCAATAAATCACGCAGCTCATTCCTTGAAGAGTGGGGTCAGAGCAATAACAACAAGCCATACAATGCGCTGTGTGAGGGGTCAGAGCCCTGATCCTTT
>DYLV01000165.1:0-2905 GCA_020721925.1 Leptospira biflexa | reverse complement strand
TCAGAGCCCTGATCCTTTGAACACATAGCCCATTGTTGTGCAAAATAGTAATTGACATTCACATAAATTACGAGAAGAAATAAATTCACATCACATACATATCGACGAGGTGGCACATGATATCATTTCCGAAAGATTTTATCTGGGGCACAGCTACTGCTGCCTACCAGATTGAGGGCGCATGGAATGAAGACGGTAAAGGCCCGTCAATCTGGGATGAGTTCACCCACAGAGGTGGAACAATCGCACACAACGATACCGGCGATGTTGCCTGCGACCACTATCATCGATATAAAGACGATGTGAAGCTCATTAAAAAGCTGAATTGCACGGCCTACCGCTTTTCAATCTCATGGCCGCGCGTGCTTCCGGAAGGGCGCGGTGGTGTAAATCAAAAGGGGCTTGATTTCTACCAACGTCTCACAGACGAGCTTCTCGCGCACCACATCCAGCCGTGTGCCACACTGTATCATTGGGACCTGCCACTCGCGCTTGAAAAAGAAGGAGGATGGACAAGGCGTTTCATTGCAGACGCGTTCGAAGAATATACCTCGACAGTAGTAGCGGCATTAAAAGATAAAGTGAAATTCTGGATGACGCTTAACGAGCCGCTTATCATTTACGGCGCGGGGTATTTTGCAGGGGTGCACGCACCGGGATATAAGAGTCTTTTAAAATCAATGAAGGTTATCCATAATTTACTCCTTTCGCACGCGAAATCGTACCATTGTATTAAATCAATTGATCCGCAGGCAAAGGTGGGCATCGTCAATGCATCATCGCCGGTAGTCGGTGAAAGCGAAAAAGATGCGCACGCCGCGAAGCTGGCAGAAGCATTCACCCAGCGGATATTTCTGGATCCTATTTTCAAAGGAACATACCCCGCACTCATTGATAGAAGACTACGGTTTTTAAATTGGGATATTAAAGATGAAGATTTCAAAATAATGAAAAACACTGCTGATTTTCTAGGGATCAATAACTACACAAGAATGGTCGTGAAAAAAACGCTTCTCCCCCTTCCTGGTTTTGCAATTCAGCAAACAAAATCGAAAAATGTGACGGCAATGGGGTGGGAAATTTATCCGGAAGGTCTCTACAATCTCTGCACCTGGATTAGAGACGAGTACGGCAACCCTCCCGTGTATGTCACCGAAAACGGCGCAGCATTCGACGATGCGATAAATAAAGGAGAAATTATCGATACGCAAAGAATTGATTTTTTAAAGAGCTATTTATCCTCGCTTTACAAGGCGATACAGGAAGGTTGCAACGTGAAGGGCTATTTCGTCTGGAGCCTCATGGATAATTTCGAGTGGGCGGAAGGTTACGCGAAACGTTTCGGAATTGTGTATCTGGATTATCCCACTCAGAAGCGCATCATCAAACAGAGCGGCAGGTGGTATGCGGAAGTGTGCAAAAGGCATGGGTTCGAGTAACCGTATTCAACCCTCACCCTTGTGATATGCGCATAAAACACATCATTGCACAAAATTTATGGACAAGTATTTCGCGGGTAAATTACTATCCATATATTTCATTGACAAAAATAACTTCGAATTTAGAATTGGTGCGGAAGGGACGTTTTTTTATCTATCGGCCCGTAATAATTCCTTCGCTCGTTCATTGCATAATGGAATCTGAACCTATACATTCAATCCCCCTCAATGCGCGGTCTTTTGTGCGGCAACAGTCATCGAACATCAAACATCGCTTTTTTCAATATACTTTCATTCTCAAATAATATAAAAAGGAGCCCGTGAGCAAGATGGAAATTGAAAGTTTTTTTAGCAAAGAACAGGTAATCAACATCAAGAGCCCTGAAAAACAGCTTGCGATACGAGAGATGGTTACAAAGCTCGAAGAGTTAGGAATGATCGACCACGTTGACCGCTTTTACGCGCAGGTCATTCACCGAGAAACGCTCGAGAACACCGGCATCGGCCACGGTTTCGCCATACCGCATGCGCGCACTGATTCAGTTGATCGTTTTCTCTGTATATTTGCAACGGCGCCCGAAGGAATAGAATACCAGTCGTACGATAACGAGCCCGTGCGCTATCTCCTTTTGAGCATTTTCCCTACTTCCATGAGCACTAAATACCTCTATTTAGTCGGCATGATGGCCAGACTCTTCAGCTCGGAAGATAAGCGCAGCGCATTCGATGAAGCGCGCACCCCCGCAAAAATCTATGCACTTTTGAAAAAAGAAGCAAAATCTTATTTCGCCAGCATTTCCCAGAAAGATCCGGTAAGCGGTTCGGAAGATCCATCCGACCTCTCGGGCGTGCCATCATCGAACCTTGACCTCATCATCAGGCTCGACAGGCTTTATCAGCTCTCGGATACTGAAAAAAACAACCCCGGGCTGGAAGCAAAGATAAAAGAACTCAAGCGGCTCATAGACAACCGATCGCTCACCTATTACGAGCGCATGAGAAAAAAAATGCAAAATCCTTTCGCCATATTGGACAAAACAAGCTGCTCCGGATGCCACATGGAACTTCCGCCGGTGTATCTTGCGCAAATTAAAGAGGGAAAGGGAATTCCTCTGTGCAATCAGTGTGGAAGGTTTTTAATTATTTTATAGAAAAACCGCCTGAAATTCGCGGCCAATATAATCAGTAAACAATTCGATGCCCGAAAGATCCAAAGGAAGCATTGCGCGTGTGCCGTTCATCGGATCGGCAAAATCAATCCCGCTGGTGCCGGTGTCAAAGTGGTTCAACATTATCGGAGATCCCACGATTGCCGATGCCATCTGCGACCGTGTGCTTCATACCGCTTACACGGTGCAGCTCAAAGGGCCGTCTTGGTGGAAACAGCAGGGAAAAAATTCTGGACAAAATGTGCCACTTCGTGATTCGCGAACAATGCGCTTGAAACGGCTCTGAAAGCGGCAGGT
>DYLV01000164.1 GCA_020721925.1 Leptospira biflexa | reverse complement strand
GAACACGAAGTGATTGCACATGCTGCCGGGCTGGAACGCCATTCATCTCATCCGATCGCGCAGACAATTGTAGCATATGCCCACTCGCGCGCCATTACACCCGTAACAATCGAACGTGCAGTAACCATTAGCGGAAGAGGCATTTTTGCGATGCATGGTGATGAGGAAATATGTGTGGGAAGTATGCGGTTTATTAAAGAACGCGGTTGTCTCATTTCGGACAGCTTCATACGCTATACAGAGACGATTGAGCAACAAGGCAATACTGCCGTGTATATTGGAAAGAACGGTCATGCTATTGCCGTTTTCGAAATTTCCGATACTTTCAGGCCACATGCCCGGGAAGCTATTTCATTATTAAAAAAAATGGACCTTTCGGTGATGATGATGACGGGGGATAATCGCCGTGCCGCAGAATCGGCCGCCGCATCGCTGAATATCGATGAGGTCATCGCGGAGGTCCTGCCAGAAGAAAAGGCTGAAAAGATCCGCGCACTGCAAAACGATGGTAAACGTGTTGCGTTCGTTGGCGACGGTATCAACGACGCACCGGCACTTGCGCATGCAGATATCGGCATCGCGCTTTCCAGCGGCACCGATATTGCACTCGAAACAGGATCAATTGTATTGCTCAGTGGCGATCTTCGCGATGTTCCCGTTGCGCTTGCGCTCGGTAAAAAGACCGCGCGCCGAATCCGACAGAACATTTTCTGGGCATTCGCATACAATATTTTTCTCGTACCGGTAGCTGCCGGCGCGCTCTATCCCTTTTTCGGTATCATTCTAAGACCAGAACTTGCGGGACTGGCTATGGCCTTAAGCTCGGTCACCGTGGTAACACTATCGCTGGGGCTTATGCGATACAATCCTCCGCAATTCGCAGGGGAAAGCCATATTGTATAATCCCTCCCTCCCGCAAATATATAGAAGGGAATCTATAACACTACCCTATTAGTTGTTCCTTTGGAGGCACAAAATAGAGATAAAAACCGCTTCCTTTTATGGTATTTGAAACAATGAAAGTGGTTTTTAGAGGTGCTTATATTATGTAAATCACTCCCAAGAACGTGCGCCTTGCCGGGCGCACGCAAAAAAATGGGGAATCGGATACATCCGATTCCCCCGATCTCCGGCATACACCTTTCATCAGTTCACGGTTACCGTAATCCTCTTCGGCTTAACTTCTTCGGATTTTGGAATTTCGACATTCAAAACCCCATCCTTGAAGTTGGCCTTAATTTCCTCGGCTTTAATGCCTTCGGGAAGAGAGAGGCTGCGCGTGAACGACCCATAGCACCTTTCGGACACAATATAGCGTTTCTTTTCGTCTTCTTCGCGCCTTTCTTCCTTGCGCTCACCGGCTATGGTAAGGATACCATTCTCAACGGTCAGTTCAATGTCCTTTTCGGTAAGCCCCGGCATATCAGCCTTCACATGAATCGCATTTTCGTCTTCAACCACATCAATCTGAGGATACCATGGTTCATGAAAAAATCCCGAAGGTTCTATTTCAAAAAAATTGTTGAAGAACCGGTCAATTTCTCGCCCAAAGACCCCCAGACCATTGGTAGTATCATTCTTCCGAGTTAATGCAAGTTTCATAATTTTACCTCCTTTTTCGTTTTTGTTAGCACTCATCATAAGTGAGTGCTAACAACTTTCACTTGTAATATATAAAGAATTTTCCCTTTCGTCAAGAGAGAAATGAAAAAATTTTTTATTTTTTAGAATTTTCTTAAATATGGGATGCATGTATACCATGAAGCAGAGATAAACAAGTAAGTGGCATAGAAAAAGAGGGGAGGCATATATGTCATCTTCTGTGAGAAAACTATTGGCGATATTCTAAAAGAACAGGCTAAACTACAGCCAGCCCATGAAGCGCTCATCTTTCCGGAATTCAATATCAGGTTGGCATACCGTGAATTTTATACAATACACATCAGGAACTATACGATTATCCCGAAGAATTTCTTTCAATAGGCAATATTGCAAAAAAGCTGAAAACCACATACGCCCAATAAAAAATGTTTGCTTTTTTCCATGAGTCCGACATTCTTTTCCGTCATTCAACATTAAAATTTAATCATGGCCGAAAAAAAAATACGGAATGAAAGCACCTTTTCTACGCTGAAAAAGAGAGAGAAGGACCTCCGCAAGCAAATCATCGTCGATGCCGCCGAAAAGCTTTTTGCGTCTAAACCATTTCATGAAGTCAGCATGCGCGACATCGCAAAGGAAGCGGGAATATCTGCCTCGGCAATCTACCGCCATTTCCCCGATCAAAAATCGCTTTTTCTTGAATCATTTTCACGGGGCACCATTCAGCTAAAACATGAATTTGATACAATGCTGGCAAATAATAAAAAAATATCGATTATTGCATTTGCCGAACGTTTCATCGAATACTTCACCGAAAAGGACCAATATTTCCGCATGATGATCAATTTTTTCCTTGAAGGTCCCGTCGAACCAGAGATGTTTCAAAAACTTAGCGACATTGAGCGTTCTCTCTTAAGCCAGTTCGATGAAGTGCTAATAAGGATGGGTATTAAAAAAAACGTTCGCTATTATTCCCATGCACTCTTCGCTGCACTGACAGGCATCGTGGCCATTTTCCGTTCCACACCCGATAAAAGCTATAAACAGATTATGTCGCATCGCAAGCGCATTGCAAGATTTATTTCCCTGCTTTTGAAAAGTGCGGCAGAAAAATAAATATTTATACATTTTCCATCCTAATGTCTTGACAGAATTCGTACGAGTTTTTATTGTAAACATTGTTCGCATTTGCTTACATCGTTTTATTATGGAGGCCATCGAGATGGAAAAATTTTTCAATCCCCAATCGGTTGCGGTTATCGGCGCTTCCAACTCCCCTTTCAATCTGGCCGCCACAATTCTCAACCTTCTGCGGCACAACTGTTATCCTGGCGATGTGTATGCAATCAACCGAAAAGGAGAAAGCGTCCATGGGTTTCCGGGCTACTCTTCCGTGCTCGATATTCCCGGCAAGGTAGATCTCGCCGTCATCCTGCTCTCGGCATCACAGGTTCCGGGAATTGTGCGCCAGTGCGGTGAAAAAGGAATTCAGCGTATCATCATCGAAAGCGCCGGTTTTTCGGAAGCGGGCGAGGCGGGTCACCTCCTCCAGCAAGAAATGGAATCACATATGCGCACATACGGCATTCGCATACTCGGCCCCAACTGCCTCGGCACGCTCAACACACAGAATCGCTTTTGCTGCTTCTACGGTTTTGTGCCGGAAAAATACGGCGAAGGCTTCATCACCCCCGGAACCATCTCGTACATCATTCAAAGCGGCGGCATCGGCGTACTTGTCCTCGATTCTTTTTCTAATGATGTGTGCAAAGTCAACAAAATGGTCAGCATCGGAAATAAATCCGATCTGGACGAAGCAGATTTTATAGAATATTTCAATCAGGACAACACAGAAGTCATCGGCATGTATCTTGAAAGCATCCGGGATGGAATAAAGCTCATGAAAACCGCCCGAAGGGTGAAAAAACCCATTTTAGCGTTCAAAGTCGGCCGCACCGAGGAAGGTTCACATGCCGCAATGTCGCATACGGCCGGCATGGCAAATAACGATGTCATATTCGACAGCGCCTGCAGACAAGCGGGAATTATCAGGCTTAAATCCATCAGCGAGCTTCATTCTCTGCCGAAAATATTCACCACCATGCCCTTATTACGCGGGAAAAACATCGCAGTGATTACCAACTCGGGCGCATTCGGGGGCATTGCCGCCGACATCCTCGTGGAGCAGGGCATGAAACTCGCCAGCTTAGCACCACACACACAGGAACGCCTTGCAAAAACCGGGCAGCTTTTTAACATAAAAAACCCGGTTGACCTTGGGCCCGCAATGTCGAAGCAGATGTTCATCGACATATTCGATATTCTGCTCTCATCGAATGAAGTGGATGGCCTTCTCCCCATCCCCAACATCTGGCAGGATGTGGTGATTGAAGCAATTCTTGATTTAATTGAAATATGTAAATACTATCAGAAGCCCGCGGCGCTTTACATTCCGAACTCGATTTCAAAAATATTGACAATTCGCACTAAATATCAAATTCCGGTTTTTGAATCTCCGGAGGAAGCAGTACGCGCGCTGGTCGTTTCCAATCAGCAATACCATTACCTCTTAAAGAAGGAGCGATATCATGAACGAAATTCTTTCGAATGCGATGAAACAAAACTTGAACACGCTCTCAGAGTATGAAGGCAAATTGTTCTTGCGCCATGCGGGCATCCCAATTGTGAGGGAAAAATTGGCCCGCACGCAAGAGGAGGCGGTACACTTCGCTGATGAGTTTGGCTATCCCATAGTTTTAAAAGGATGTTCCCCGAAATTACTTCATAAAACTGAAAAAGGGATGGTAAAACTCAATCTTCACACCAGCAGAGATGTCGCACGCGCCTACGATGAGATCATGTACAAGGACGATATAGGCCTGGATGGAGTACTCGTACAGGAGCAGGTACAGGGAGCAAGGGAATTGGTAATGGGCCTCATTCGCGACGTGCAATTCGGTCCCTGCGTAATGTTCGGACTCGGCGGCATTTATACTGAAGTGCTGAAAGACACCGTTTTCCGGGTCGCGCCTCTTTCCACACAGGATGCCGAATCCATGCTATCAGAACTTCGCTCGAAGGATATTTTGGATAAATTCCGCGGGAGCCCTGCAGTTGACCGCTCATTGCTGGTACAGTCGCTTGTGCAGCTCGGCACTCTTGCATTTCAGCATCCTGAAATTGCTGAAATTGATATAAACCCTTTGATTGTACACGGAAGTGAACCGATTGCGGTGGATGCGCTGGTGGTACTGAACAGCAGGAGTTGATGCCGCACACGGCATCCTGCCAGTTCAGCGGGAAAACAAATTCTCTTTTCCTACCATCTCATCTCAAGTCCTACTGTAGCGAAGTGAAAAAGCGAAAAGGTATAGACCTTATCGTTATCCGCCCCGCCTTCAATGAAACGATATCCCGCTCTTACGCTCAATGAATCTGAAATATAAAACACAAACGCAGTTAAAATATCGAAAGCCCTTCCCTGGGGGGTGGCAAGCGCATCTCCTTCAAAGAGAATTCCAAAATACGGGGTGATTTTCCCGCTTACATGAAAATTAAGCAGCGGCACAAAACCGAGATTTGATGATTTTTCCGACTGCCCATCCCCTTCGACTTCGATGTAGGCATCACGCACCAGAAGAGTTACGCCCCCACCAAGGGCTCCCTTTTCACTCACAATGAAATTATACCTGTATCCCAACCTATATGTGTTGAATTGAAAAGTTGTCCGAAGCGACGCATTTGCAGGAAAAGTCGCGTCTTCAAATGTAATCGGTCTGTCAACTGCCCCGTTTCCTTCTAAACGAAGGGGCGCCGCCAGAATCCATAAAAAATGTCTATCTTCAAGCAAATATCCCGCACGCATGCGCCAAAACCACGCGCTTTCTGATTCTACTTCATCATAGAGGGAAAATTTTGTGCCAGTATCACCGGGAATGCGCACGTCATTATAGCCCGGATACACCTTCCCTCCTTCTACCTCCAAAATAAAAGATGCATGTGCAGCAAGATTGAAAACGAAAAGAAATCCTGCGAGAAAAACTATTATAAAAATTTGTTTAATTTTCACTTCATTTCTCCGTATTAATAATGGATGAGAACATCGTAACAAACGGCTTTCCTCCATGTCAACCACTATCAATGGAAGCAGTTCTATCTAATCTTCCGTATCCACAGAGGAATTTATTAGTAACATTGGTTTTCAAGGTTCACGTATTTATTCCCACTCATGCAAGTATCGCGTATGTTACACGCCACTTTTTCCAAAAAAATTTTTATCTTCTGGCTGATTTCATCGTATTAATGGGTAGAAGGATATTTTTTTTCAAGGAGGATACGATGAACATCAAGACCACCTATGTGATGTGCGATGAAGTGAGTGGACTTCTCGCAGAAGCAGAGGAAAAGACGAAGCACCAGAAGGAAGAGC
>DYLV01000163.1 GCA_020721925.1 Leptospira biflexa | reverse complement strand
CTCCGGGTAAGAAACCCGGGCTACTATGGGTCGTCCATTTTCATCTCCGGGGGTGACGCCCGCGCCATGAACATTTATCGTGAAAATGCAGTCGGCAGTGGGTTATAGGTTATAGGCTGGTGCCTGAACGGAAATTTCGTTTTTTGACCGACCTGAGCCGGAGGGCAGGCTTTTTTGCGATGCATCATTCGTCAGAAATTATTGTTTCATCGTGCGCAGTTTCGCCAATTCCCATATATAATCATAGAGATGTAGACCTTTGCTTGCAGCGAAGATCTCGCCGTCCGCCACGCCGATTTCCGATGCCATATATTCTTTGAGTAGTTGGATGGCGCCCAGATTCGCCGGAAATCCGTTCCATAAATCCCAGGATCGGAAATACACCATAAAATGCAGTTTTCCGTACCGCACGCGGGTATCGATGCCACGCAGACAGGGCGGATCATTGAGATAAATGGTGGTCGGATCTCCGACTGTCATATAGGCCTGATTGGTTCCATGACCGTCCTTTCGATACATCCGGATGACTTCATCGATCTGGGGTTCCAGATATTGGCCGTATGTATAGTCTTCGTTGGGTTGTTTCACCGATGTCATGAGATACGGCAGATAGGACTCGATATATCCGTCCGCAACCGGATTGGGAATACCCAAAGCGGGGGGAATGTCGGGAATTAACGGTCTGACTCCAGGGCTTGTGATCTGTATGGTGATATAGTCGAATTCAAGCCGCTGCTGACCTTCATAACTGCCGCGATCGATCACATATCGATGTCCATGATCGATGATTTCATAAACACACTGAAACCAGGCGTCTGGAATATCCCGTGCCCGAATGAAAACAGGATTCATACTTTCGCCGCTTTCCCTGTATGTCGTGTGATTGGACACCAACCCTAATTTCAAGTTTCCGCTGGATCGAAAAACAGCCTGCTTTCCGACTCGAATTGGACAAAAATCGGGGGTTCCGTTCAGGCATTATTTACGATTTCATCAAATATCGAGTGAACTGACCTCAAGCGCATTGGCGTAAATAAATTCCCGTCTTGGTTCAACATCTTCACCCATCAAAATGGTAAAAAGCTCATCGGTTTCCACCGAATCCTGCTCCCTGACCTGCAGCAGGGTGCGTTTTTCGGGATTCATGGTGGTTTCCCAGAGCTGATCGGGATTCATCTCTCCAAGACCTTTGTATCGCTGGATCGAAAGCCCTTTTTTTCCTTCCTCCACCATGGCCCGAAGAAGCTCTGTCTTATCTCTGATCTCCCGTTTTTCTTCTGGATTTTTAATATCGATCATTTCAAAAGGCGGGGTTTGAAGAGAGGCAATTCGTTTGGCCAGAACGAAGGCTTTCTGAAAATCCTTGGAAAAAAGCAAGAATTTGCCGATTTTTTCCCGTTGCCGCACATCCATTTTCCGATCTTCCGGAAGATCATCCTGTTTGTCTGGCGTATCAACCATCAGTTCGAAAACATTTCTTTCTTCGTTCCAGATCGGCTCATCCACCACAAAACCGGCAGCGATCAACTTCTCTCGGAGTGCGTTCACGACGGTGATGTCCTTGAGTGCATGGGCCCAGTCGATTTCAAGAAAAATCATGGTTTCCATCAATGAACGATTGTGCCCCTGCGCCTGCAGACGATCGAGCAACCGCTCATATTCGGCCAGATTGCACAGCAATTCATACAGATGATGATCGGCGATCAGCAAATCCGATTGTATCACCCGAAGCTGTTTTTCCTCACAGACACGTTTCAGAACGTATTCATCCATTTGCTGTTCGTCCTTGAGGTAGATGCCTGAATTCCCTTTTCCGACACGGAACAGCGGCGGCTGAGCGATATACAAAAATCCATTTTCGATCAATGCCTTCATCTGTCGATAGAAAAATGTCAATAACAAGGTCCGGATATGACTACCATCGACATCGGCATCGGTCATGATGATGACCTTATGATACCGGATATTGCCAATCTCAAACTCTTCCGGCCCGGCTCCTGTACCCAGCGCCGTAAAAATATTTTTAATTTCCTCGCTTCGTAGAATTTTATCGAATCTGGATTTTTCGACATTCAAAATTTTACCTCTTAACGGAAGAATGGCTTGAAATCGCCGATCCCTGCCTTGTTTGGCGGAACCGCCTGCAGAATCGCCTTCCACCAGAAAAAGCTCGCGCACCTCGGGTTCCGAATACTGGCAATCCGCCAATTTACCCGGCAGACTCGCATCCAGAAGTGATCCTTTGCTTCTTGCCAGATCTCTGGCCCGCCGGGCGGCATCCCTCGCGCGGGCGGCTTCCACTGCCTTTTCGATAATTTTTCGGGCAACGGCTGGATTTTCTTCCAGATAAGAACTAAGTTTATCGAGGACAAGAGACTCGACAAAGCCCTTGACATCGCTGTTTCCCAGTTTTGTCTTGGTCTGTCCTTCAAATTGTGGATTTTTCAGCCGCACACTGATGATTGCCGTCAATCCTTCTCGAACATCGTCACCGCTGATTTTCACCTGCATGTTTTTGGGCAGGTTACCGTTTGATGTATACTGATTGAGTCCACGGGTCAGTGCTGCCTTGAAACCGATCAGATGGGATCCCCCTTCAATCGTATTGATGTTGTTGGCAAAGGATAGCAATTTTTCGTTGTATGTATCGTTGTATTGAATTGCCACCTCGATGCCGACATCATTTTTCATGCCTTCGATATAGATTGGCTCATGGATAACAGCATGCCGTTTGTTCAGATACTCCACAAAGGAAATCAGCCCTCCTGCGTAAATCAGCTCTTTTTTCGTATCGCTCCGTTCATCGATCAGAACGATTTTGACGTTGCGGTTCAGAAATGCCAGTTCCCGCATTCGTTTGAGCAGAATTTCATAATCATAAACGGTTGTCGAAAAAATCTCCTCATCCGGAAAAAAATGAACCTTCGTTCCCCTTTTTTCTGTTGTTCCGATGACACGCAACTCGCTGGTTTTTTTCCCTTTGGCGTAGGTTTGATAATATATCTGCCCATTTGAATAGATTTCCACCTCCAAAAAAGCGGAAAGGGCATTCACAACCGAGACACCGACACCGTGAAGACCTCCGGAGACCTTGTAAGTATGATCGTCGAATTTTCCGCCTGCATGCAATTTTGTCATGACGACTTCAACGGCAGGCACGTTTTCCTTTTTGTGGATATCCACCGGAATACCACGGCCATTGTCTTCAACGCTGATACTGTTGTCCGTGTGAATCGTCACCAGAATTTCATTACAGTATCCAGCCATGGCTTCGTCGATGCTGTTGTCCACCACTTCATACACCAGATGGTGGAGCCCTTCCACATCGACATTACCGATATACATGGAAGGCCTTTTCCGAACGGCCTCCAATCCTTCGAGAATTTTGATATTGTCCGCTGTATAATTGTTTGTCTCTGTTTTCATAGTCTCATCGGCATGATTACGTTCTGAATTTTCGAATCGTCTTTTCCTTCAATGATGCAGGGTTCCCTGCTTTCTCCAAACTTGAAAAGGATTTGGGACGTTTCGATCATATTGATTGCATCGATGATGAAATGGGGGTTGATCGCCAACTGAACCGGTTCCCCCTGAAACAGCACTTCCGTTTCTTCCCGGGATTCGCCAAGATTCGGATTGGTTGATGTAATGGTCATCTTGTTTTCAAACAGAGATAACACCACTCCCTTATACTCATCACTGACCAGAATGGTCATTCGTTTTATCATCGCAAGAAACAGGTTCTTTTCCAAAAGAACGCTTTCCTTACCCATTTTTTTGATATAATTGACAAACGGTGGAAATCCTCCTTCCATCAGACTGACAGAAATACTTTCTTCATTCTGTTTAAAAAAAATCCGGTTATTGACCAAATTGACATCAATCATGCCATTATCTGTCAAAATTCGGTATACATCCGCCATACATTTTTTGGAAAGGATGACACCCTTTACCAGGGCTTCCAATTCCTTTTCGGAACATGGGATATCCGCTTTGACCAATCTGCTGATGTCTGTAGAGAGCATTCTCAGTATGGGCGTTTCATCCACGACATACTGCAGGAATATTCCCGTTGTATGCGGCTTTTTTTCCTCTCCTACCGAAATGGTCAATGCACATTCCAATGCTTTTTTGAACATGACCGCGTTGACCTGCAACGGTGAATCACTTTCCGTCATATCTTCCATAGCCGGAAATTCATCGGGATTCATCCCGACAAGATGATAGAGAATTTTTCCTTCGGTAATTTTGATCCAATAATTTTCCACTTCAACGATGTTGATTTTTTCCGCAGGCAGCTCCCGGATGATTTCGTAGAGCTTTTTTCCATTGATCGCCACGATCCCGGATGTCTCGACGATAGCCGGATAATTTCCTTTAAAGCCGGTTTCATAATCTGTCGAAACAATTTGTATATAATCGGATTCCGCTTTGATCAATACGGATGTCGTAATAACATTGTTTGTTTTTCTGCCACAGATGCTCTGAATTCTGGCAAGAGCGTCCACAAGAATGGATTTATCGACGGTAATGTTCATGACGCATGATCCATTGGCTCAAAGGTCCGATGTTGATGGTTCACTCCCTATCCGAAATCCAACGACGCATGTCAACGATCACCTGACGATCCCAATCATCCGAAAGGCGTGTTTTCAAAAAAATGCGAAATACGGAAAACAACCATTCCATCACCTGTTCACAGGTAGCGATTCGATCAAGAAGGATGGCTTCCTGATCTTCTTCCGGTTCCAATTCCATCGTATTCAGAATTTTCAGACCGGAAACAGTCATTCCTTCTCCTTTGACGGTCAATTGCCACTGCTGCCGATCAGAAGAGACGATCAGATTCATCTCCGAAATCATCCCCCCTTTTTTCAGGGAAAGCATGGCTTCCTCGAGTCCGACATCTTCTCCTTTAATAATAAGCGTTTCGGTGGATTGATGAACCGTATTTTCCAAGACCATTCGATTGCCGATCCTGGCTGAAAAACCTGCAAATTTTTCAATTTCGATTTTCCCTGGCTCCTGTTCCAGAACAAACCACAACCAGGTCAAAAACTCATGACCGACAAAGCGATATCGATGATAGGCAACAGAAAGATCGAGCATAAATTCCTTTCGAACGCCATGCACAAGCGCTGAATTACATCACAAACGATACGGGTGTCAGGCTGTGGAGTCGATCCGTTTCCGTATGATTCAAATCGGCCAGCAACATCGCAACCGTATAGGGAAACATCTGGATCAGGTTCATTTCGAAGGATTTGGTGAACAGCGTTTCGAATTCCTCATTGGCTGTTTTCTGATTCGAAAAAAAATAAACCAGATTGGCTTCATAATTCCAGATCACATCGACTGTTCTCGGTGTCGCCGGAATTCTTCGATTCAAATCGGCGATGACGCCGTCCTTGATGGCTTTCTTTTCCCCTTTGTTGAGATATTCCCGGCCCGATTCCTTCAGTTTGCGAGATATTTCCTTCTGAAATTGTTTGGCAATGACTTTTGGCGGCAAGACTTTTTTATCGATACGAAAAGCAAATACGAACAGCGAACCGACAAGAAATGATGACCCAGAAAAATCAGGATCGAGAGGCTTATCCAGTGAAGTCCATCCGATACTTTTATCGATGTTTTCACCATCAATATCCAGAATGGTGAATTTGCTTAAACCCTGATATACCAAATCGATAATGGATTCTTTAGGTTCAGATTCAACCCGGTAGGTCGTTATGGCCATATTGGATGTTACAATCCCCATTTTCTCTCCTTTTTTCCAAAATCAGCCGTATAATAGCATATCTTCTGCGGAATCAACAGCAGAAACAAAATCGGTTGGGCATGATCGAACGTTGCATCCTTTCCAAAGTTATCTGTCTCACATAATCTGTTTGTCTGGTAAAATAAATATCAAAAAAAATAAAAGAGTGACGATATCGATGATAATATTTTAATCGTTTGATAATATACAAAATACTGTTCGATAACCTTGTTGATAATTTTGTTGAAAACCGGATGAATGTTTTCGGTTCATGAACCATTTCGGAATGATTGTTTAAAAAAAGGGAATTTTGAACATGAATTTGAACACTGAACAGGTCTTTATTGCCGATTTTCATGTACACTCCGTATATTCAATGGCGACATCCCGGAAAATGAACCTGGAAAACATGTATGTTGCGGCTCAG
>DYLV01000162.1 GCA_020721925.1 Leptospira biflexa | reverse complement strand
TTGATTGTACCGCCTGCCTAAATATTCGGGAATTGAAAACACTCCCGCACGCCAGTAGAAAGGGATGAAAATAATGGCGGAAACCACCATTGCGGGAATTGCGCCGATCCACTCGAAGTTCGCCTGCGCAATACCGTATCGAAACGCGCCTCCCGCACCCCCGACATAATCGTTTGAACCTATATTCGTGCCAATGATGGACATGCCGATGATCCACCAGGGAAGCGATTTCCCCGCCAGAAAGTAATCGCTGGAGTTTTTAATTTTACGGTGAAAGAGATATCCGAAAATGGATATACCTATCAGATAGAGGAAAATAAGACCGATATCGACCCAGTGCACATCCGCAGGCGCAAAGCGAAAAAAAGAATCAAATGAAAAGGAATTCATAATCACCTCATCCAAACTATATTTTCATTTTGTGATCAAAACAATACATACATATTCGTAGAGGTCAAGCACGATAATAATTGAAAACGATTTTATTGATGGAGAATCCTTATGTCCATTCATCTGAAAGCACGTAAATGCATACCATGAAGACATCCACTCGAATTTTTAAAGAAACTCATCGCGCAGGGCTCATATATATTCATTTAAATCATGAATCTTTATGTTTTATTTTTTCCTGCGAAAAGTTCGTTATACAATTCAGGGACACCTCTAAAACAGCTTTTCTTATGTTCCATGACATAAAAAATGAGTTTTCTAATTATATCCTGCGCGTACAGGAGCACATCCTATTCAATCAGTTGAAGAGTTTCCCTTTTTTAGTTGTACTGAAAAATTTTACTATAATGCATGTCTTTATAGTATTTCAAAAGTTCAATCGCAAAAAATATATTGACACCAACCACATTAGATAATAATCGGGAGTTGTACATTTTAATACAATATTTACGTATGGCACAGAAAAAACTATATATTAAAGATATTCTCAGGGAAACTGGAAATATTGATCTCCAGCTTGAACTGGTTGCCGGCGAAAAGGGGCTTTCGAGGGAAATTCCCGGCAGCGAAATGAACAGACCCGGGCTGACGCTTGCGGGCTTTTACGATTTTTTTGCCTACGACCGAATTCAGATATTCGGCCTCGGAGAGACCGCATACCTTGATAAGCTCACAGCGGAAAAGAAAAACGAGGTCTACAATACATTTTTTTCCTTCGATATCCTCTGCTGCGTTTTCACCCACGAAGTGATGCCCGACGATTCTTTTCTGAGGATTGCTGACGAAAAAGGCGTTCCTGTAATGGTGACCCGCCATCGCACAACGCGCTTTATCAGCCTGCTCACACACATCATTGAAGAAGTCTTCGCGCCCATGGTGTCAATGCACGGCACTCTGGTTGAGGTATACGGCATCGGGGTACTGCTCATTGGAAAAAGCGGAGTGGGAAAAAGCGAAACAGCACTTGAACTTATCGAAAGAAACCACAGGCTTGTGGCCGACGATGTCGTTGAAATCAGAAAAATCGACGAATCGCTTCTCATGGGGAGCGGTTCTGAAATTGTGCGGCACCACCTTGAAATCCGGGGATTAGGTATCATCAACGTGAAAGAACTCTACGGTATCGGTGCCGTCCGGAACCGAAAGCGCATCGAACTTGTGGCGCGCCTCGAAGAATGGGATGCGGCAAAATCTTACGACCGGCTTGGCATTGATGAGCATTATTATACCATCATGGAAATCAACGTACCCTACATCACCGTTCCAGTGCGGCCGGGACGAAATATTCCCATAATCATCGAAACAGCGGCACTCAACCAGAGGCTAAAAAAAATGGGTATATATTCTGCGCAGGAACTCGACGAACGCATTCAGGAATGGATCAAAATTCAGGGACAGACTGATGACGGAAAAGGCTATACAGATCAATAGCGATACAGGAATCCATGCACGCCCGGCAATGATGCTTGTTAAAGAAGCGATGAAATATACCTGTGAAGTCTTTCTCATCAAAGACAGCATCCAGGCTAATGGCAAGTCGATTATGTCGGTACTGTCGCTTGCCATCACCAAAGGCACCAAACTGACCATTCGCGCCGAGGGAGAAGATGAAGCTGAAGCAGTGGAAAGCATAGCAAGACTCATTCAGACGGAATTTTAAATTCGTTCGAAGGTGAAATAACATCAAAAGCTGAGAAATAATGACTTGAAAAATCTCAGCCGTCTCTAAGTATCGAAATGATGAAACGCTTACTGCTGAAATACATATCATACATCACCATTGTACTGCTGATGGTGCATACCGCTTCATTTGGTGTGGAACGCACGCTCTCTCAAAAAAGCAAAGCCCCCAAAGCTTCGGAGGTTAAAATACTCGAACAGCTGGAATATCAGCGAGCATTTTTCGAACGCAAGAAAGACCCCATACTTGCAGGCATTCTCTCATGGTATGTTCCGGGGCTCGGCCAATATTATTCCGGTGAAATAGGAAAAGGCACTATATTTTTGCTGACTGAATACACCCTTACATTAAGCGCAATTTTATATTTTGTTAATTTTGACTTCTCCGCCGGCGGCAAAAGCGGCTTTAAAATTAACATCGATGCGAAGCGTTCCGATCTGGGTGTTGTGGAAACTTCCCGCCGCAATGTATTCATCGGAGTGATGTCGCTGGTGGCACTTATTCACCTGTATAATATATCCGATGCGGTTCAG
The DNA here is from genome assembly GCA_020721925.1 of Leptospira biflexa. GTDB lineage: Bacteria > Spirochaetota > UBA4802 > UBA4802 > JAGODF01 > DYLV01. The sequence goes on along the minus strand of DYLV01000162.1, from coordinate 3,561 downwards.
TCGGCGCGGATATTCAATGTAAACCTTGAAAAAGATCAAAAGCGCCTGAAGGAAATCTATCCTTTCATTTTTACCAACAGCGAAGAAAAAAGGAGCGTGTATTTTGGCTTGCAGACCCATTTTTAAAATACTTTCCCTCATAGCCGCATGGATCCTTTTCATTTCAGTGCTGCCGATTCATGCGCAAAGTGGCAGCGACAATACTCAAAATGATGCATACGAAAATCCGATCTTTCTCGATGAACCAGAGCGCAAAGATCCCTTTGTGGCGGGACTTCTGTCCTGGAGTTGGAGCGGTTTGGGTCAGTTCTATACGCAAAACTACGGAAGGGGTTCTTTTTTCTTAATGGTAGATATTCTCCAGAAAGGGCTTTTCGTGTACGGGCTTTTTTACTACACCGAAAAATATTCCTCAAGCGATGATGATGTAGTGCGATGGAATGACATTGCCAAACGGGACAGGGGAATAATCATCGGATATTTCTTTTCTCTCATCCTCGTCAAAGCATTAGGCGTGGTGGATGCAGTCTACTCAGCTGAAACGTACAACAGAGAAATCTATTTCCCCTACTGGAAAAACAGAATGCGATTGAAGCTCTCGGTGGAAACCTTCGATGACCGCATCGAGTTTTCAGTCGGAAAACAGGTTCAGTTTTAAATTCACATCAGCATCGTCAAAGGTAATAATTTTGAATAATCCACATAAAAACAGGCGCAGGTTATTATCATTCATCACAATGCTGATAGCGCTTTTTTTCTTTCCACGAATTCTGCCGGCAGCAGAGCTTTCCCTGAACAATTTTATCAGCGAAAATGATAGGCGCTTTTTGGATCTCACCGTGACGGGTTATCAGGAAACTGATATTCTGGAAGCAATAAAGCGCGGGATTGAAGCAAAAATCACCTTTACACTTCAGATTGTAAAAGAAGGGCCCATAGATTTTGTCTATACAAGATCCGTTCGAACAATGCACATCAATCGTTCGGTTAAATTCGACTTCTGGAACCGTTCATTCGTTCTATCAGAAGGAAATACTAAAGCAACCTTCCATAATGAACGGGCCATGCTCAATGCCTTTTTTTCCGTGCGAAGATGGGAAATACCATCCAGGGGTCTGTCATCGCGCCAGCGATATCGAATTCGCGCTCGCGCCGAACTTACTTCTGTGGAATTGTATTTTCCCCTGAATCTCATCTTTAAATACATCGTCGGTTACTGGGATTTCGATACAGGATGGATCAGTGGACCTTCTTTCAGCATGCATCCATGAACAGACTATTGCGGCACAGCACATGAAAGCGGGATCATTCATAAAAAAAATCATATCAAGCAAATCGCGGCTTCAGGATTTCATTTTTCTTGCCGGTATATTTTTCTTCGCTGCTCTACTGGTGGTCGGCCTTTTCCCCACAAACGATGTAGAAGAAGAAGTGGGCAAAACATATTATCTCTCTCTCATGATGGCCATTCCAGTCATCGCCGCTGTGTATTTCATTATTGTATCTTTCAGGCGGCAGCTCTACTCCGGCTCTTCAGAAATCACCACCAGTATTCGCTTTAAAATCGCGCTGGCATTTGTATTTGTCGCTATAGTTCCATCGCTGCCCATCATCATTCTTTCAAACAGAATCATCAACCACACCATCGCTCAGTACATCAGCGAACGCGACACACTCGCGATGGAAGAAGCCCTCAAGATGGCAAATGAAACGCTGGCATCTTCATTTTCCGACATCCGCTATCGACTTGAGATTATTGCAAACTACGGGCTGTATTCTTCCTATCCCGCACTTCAACGACAGGAAGGGAGGCTGAAATCGCAGGGCTATGGCCTTTTTCTGTATTCATTTGTTGAGGGTAGCGGATTTCTTCTACTCACGCCAAGGAAAGATGCGAAAGAATTTTCCACAGGAATCAGCACAACGCTGAATTCAATTCCGCCTCCGCAGGGTGTAAGAGTTTACAACATCAGCATCGGTGCTCATTCAATTGTAATGGGCACCCTCAGGCAGGGAAGCGATGTGCTTGTGATGTATAAGACCAATCCGAAAATTCTCTTTTCCCGCGTATCGCTGTATGAGGAAGCACTCGGGAGGTACCGCCAGCGCGAATTCCTGCGGCCGTATCTTCAGACCGGCATGGGTATCTTCCTTTTACTGTTATCCATTATCATCGTGGTGCTTTCAATTTCCGTGAGCTTTTTCCTCTCAAACAGTATCACCAGGCCTGTATACGAACTCGCCGCCGCTGCGCGCCAGATAGCACTCGGAAATTTTTCCATCACTCTCGACCGCGATTCACAGGATGAAATGGCAATGCTATACAGATCCTTCAATAAAATGGCCGAACAGCTCCGCGAGATCCGGGAAGTGATGTATCAAAAACAGAAACTTCAGGCATGGCACGACATCGCCCGCAAACTGGTACATGAAATAAAAAATCCTCTCACTCCAATCAGGCTATCCGCAGAGCGAATGCGAAAACGTTTTTTTGAAAACCACCCCGAACTTCCCTCGGTAATTGAGAAAGGCACCGCGACGATCATAGAGGAAGTGGATGCGTTAATGGCGATAATCGGTGAATTTTCACGCTTTGCGCGCCTGCCTGAAACGAAGCTCGAGCAGGGCAATATCAATGCAAAAATTTCAAACTGCATTGATTTCTTCAGCGCACATGAAAACATACATTTTCATCTTGACTTAGGCAAAAATCTACCTCAAATTCTTTTCGACAAAATTCTCATCAGGCAAGTAATGATAAACCTTATTCAGAACGCCATCGATTCAATCAAAGGTTCTGGAAATATATGGATTAAAACATCCTTCGATAAAGAAAAAATGCTTGTCCGCATTTCCATAAGAGATGATGGTGTGGGAATTAAGGAAGAACACCTTCCAAAAATTTTCGAACCGACTTTTTCATCGAAAGAACATGGGACCGGACTGGGGCTTGCGATTGTAGAGAAGATAATTTTCGAACACAGGGGAAGGATTCGGTGCAATTCCAGAGAGAATGAAGGTGCAGAATTCATCATTGAACTTCCGGTTTTGATCAAAGAGGAAAGCGATGGCAAAAATATTAATCGTAGATGATGAAAAAAACATCATCACCACCATATGCGCCATCCTCCAGGACGAGGATCACATTGTCTATGCTGCATCATCGGGTGAGGAGGCGCTTGCCTTTTTGAGAAAAAATGACGTGGATCTCATCATTCTCGACGTCTGGCTTCCCGACATCGACGGGGTGGAGATTCTTGAACGCGTAAAAAAAACAAATCCCGATATTAGAATAAATAAACTTGTGATGATAAGAATAAGGTGTTTCATGATTCTTATTTTTAGATATGAATAATAAAAACGGTTTTAAAAATTACCTAAATTCAATTAATAAATGCAACTTTTCCAGGAGTACTAAGATGAAATATTTTTTCAGAGAAAAGGGAGAAAAAAATCTCTCCACTTTTCGTCTGAATGGATATACTTTCTATATTAGGTCTCCTGTCAAAAAGTTGTAATATGAGTCATATAACCAAGGAACAAAGATACACAATAGGTGTA
>DYLV01000268.1 GCA_020721925.1 Leptospira biflexa | reverse complement strand
ATCCACGAATGGACACGAATACTCGAATAGCCGCCTCGATTCGTTTATTCGTGAAAGGTTCTATTCGTGGACGGTCTCTGTTTTACCCAATCCCCAAAAACCTTCGCCCAAACGCGCGAACTTGCTTCGCAATGAGAAACGCCTCTTTCGCATCTTCCAGTTCGGGCGTCTCGCCTGAATAACGCGCTCGAACGGCGTATGATGATAAAAGCTCAAGAAGGTCTTCCGAGATATTCATTTCCACCCCTTCCTGCTGTAACAACGTATTGAGGATGATCAGATCATGCGTCATCGGGAAACGCTGTTCCCTAAAAACCAAAATCGCTTTCATATATTTTTCCGCGCATTGTTGGGCGTGAAAACATGCTCCGTAAATGGAAGGTTTCTTCCCGCGCAATAATTTTCCCACTGCATTGAAATCGTCCTCCGCATGGTCAATCCATACGTCAAGATCGTTTTCACCTTTCATAAAGTACCTTGCCTCGGGTAACAATATCGCGGATGAAAAAATTTCGCTTGTTTTTCAAAGCGCGGCTCACTTCTTCTGGCGTCTTGACGATAATATCCACGGGGAATTGGCGCGGGCGCAATAACCGTCCCACGGTGAGATAGCGGTCTTTTGTTTTCTGCCCCGTTTCCATAATCACTAACAAATCTACATCGCTATCGGGAGTCGGTGTGCCGTACGCATACGACCCGAACAGGATGATCTTTTCGGGATCAAGTTCATCCGCAATTCGTTTCACCGCCTTGGGCAATGTCAACGCCACGGGCGGGAAACCAACAGGGTGGATATCTTTCGGCAGGCGCAACCTTTTCAACATACGATTTCGATTATACCTGCCTTTCATTCGTTCAATATCCATGCTCTTGCCTGTTTATCATCGGGGAAGTAAACTTTCACCACCAATACCCAATCCCTAATTATACCAATTACCTGGCGCCTGAAACCTGACACCGCATTGCCTCATAAAAAAGGTAACTTTGTGAAGTATCGTTGCCTCAAAAAAG
>DYLV01000161.1 GCA_020721925.1 Leptospira biflexa | reverse complement strand
ATTTCCGCCATGTTGATGTAATAGACCTCGGCGGGAAAAGGCGATTTCCCACCAAATGGAAGATTGATGAGTTTTTCCAGAATCGGAATATTTCCCGTTTTCAGCGTATAGCGTCCGGGGCCGAAGCTGTCGAGCGCCTTGCCTTCGCGAAAAAATACCGCCTGCTGCCCCTCTTTTACGATGAGCTGCGCGCCGAGCGAAATTGCACCTTCGGGGAACTTGTGGATGATGTCCCCGCGCTGATTGTCCCATTGTACTACATCTAATAATGCCATACTATATTACCTCCAGAACAATAGTTTTTCTCTGGTCAAAATCTCTTTCAAAATCTGAAATTAGCTTCCTGACGCGTTCAATCTCCGCCGGTAAATTTTCCTGTGCCACGGAGAGCTTTGCAATTTCCGCTTCAAGCTCATCAGCCCTGGCAATCATGCGCCAATCGAATTCAATCACACGCGTCATCTCTTCCGATGAAGGAGTGACTTTCGATGATGAAGCGCTTCGTCCGAATTCGGCATACGCACATTTCTTGTGTACCTTTTCGATGAGCAAGTTTACCGATTCAAGGTCGGCAAGATGCGCCATTGATCCCTTTTTTATCTCGCCCCTTATGGCCTCATCAACATATTTCTTGCACTCCAAAAGCTTCGCGGCAACGAAACTCCTCACCACGCGGTCGGACTCGTAGAGCTCGCCCTTTTCGACATATCCCGCATACCCGGGAAGTTTGTCAATAAGCCGATCAACAAGGTCTTTCGACTCCCCTGCACGCTTTTTTAAATTTTCCAGATCGGGCTGCATGCGATCCTCCCCTTTTTGATTTTCCTTTTCAATACGACATCTTACTGTGAATCATAATCTCTGTACGCCACATGAAATACACTGAACGATATGATACTAAAAAATCCGAAAGGAGTCAAGAATAAAATTGTGAATAGCCTCCAAAAACAAACCCCCTGCCTCACACATAAGATTTTTTCCATTGCGCATTATCCCGCGCGCTAAAAAAAGCGGGCATGTTTTGCCCGCTTTCATCAATTATGTTGTTGTATTTTGCTACGCTATTTTGCGTCGATCCACTTCATCATCTTTCTCAGCTCCTTCCCCACCCGCTCGATGAGATGTTCCGATTGAATTCGCTTCTGCGCATTGAAATACGGCCTGCCCGCCATGTTCTCAAGAATCCAGTTTCGCGCGAACGATCCGTCCTGCACTTCAGAAAGCACCTTTTTCATCTCTCTGCGCGTCTGTTCATTTATGATTCTTTTACCGACGGTATAATCGCCGTATTCCGCCGTATCGGATACCGAATAGCGCATATAATTGATGCCGCCCTGATAAAAGAGATCCACAATGAGTTTAAGTTCGTGCAAACATTCGAAATATGCAATTTCAGGCTGGTATCCCGCCTCCACCAGCGTATCAAATCCCGCTTTAACGAGTTCTGACACACCGCCGCAGAGAACACACTGTTCCCCAAAAAGGTCGGTTTCGGTTTCTTCTTTAAACGTGGTTTCGATGACACCCCCGCGGGTTGCGCCAATCCCTTTGGCGTATGCGAGTGCTGTCTCCTTCGCCTTGCCGGATGCGTCATTGAACACCGCAATCAGACACGGAACACCGCCACCCTTGACGTATTCGCTGCGTACCAGATGCCCGGGTCCCTTCGGCGCTACCATAATGACGTCGATTTCTTTCGGCGGGATTATCTGCCCGAAATGGATGTTAAAGCCGTGGGAAAACACGAGCGTTTTGCCTGGCTTCATGAAAGGCTTCACTTCGGATTCATAGAGCTTCGCCTGCACATGGTCCTGCGCTAAAATCTGTATGATGTCTGCCTTTTCTGCCGCTTCGCGGGCAGTCATCGGTGAAAATTTATGGGATTTTGCAAGCTCGTAATTTTCCGTTCCCGGCAGTTCGGATACTATTACGCTCAGGCCGCTATCGCGAAGGTTTTGCGCCTGTGCGTGCCCCTGGCTGCCATAACCTATCACCGCAATGGTTTTCGATGATAAAACTTTCAAATCAGCATCGTTGTCATAATACATCTTCGCCATCTCACATCCTCCGGATATATCATTAGAATATACATTACCTAAAAAAGAAAGTGCAGGTGTAGCGCAATCGTGAGTGATGTCAATTATTTTTCAAATTACATTAATTATTTCGCGCTCTATTCCACACAGGGAAAATATACAAGGCATGTGATACAGAAATCATCTCATTCTTTCGAAAGCGACACCCTTCCAGTGCGGATGAGCTCTTTGATGCCGTAGGGGCGAATGAGTTCGATGAAATTATCGATACGTTCCGGTTCGCCGGTAGCCTCAATTGTAATAGTGCGTTGAGAGATGGCGACGATTTCCGCGCGGAATATTTCTGCAAGCTGATATATTTCGGGCCGTTTTGCAGGATTCGTCAGTATTTTCACCAGCACGAGTTCCCTCTGCACGGACTCTCCCGGCATCTGATCGCTCACTTTTATCACATCGATAAGTTTGTTAAGCTGTTTTTTTACCTGTTCGATCACCCTGTCGTCGCCTTTCACTACGATGGTCATCACCGAAACATCGGGCTGTTCAGTTTCACTCACTGCCAAAGAATCGATGTTATAGCCCCGGGCGGAAAAAAGACCCGCCACGCGCGCCAGCACTCCGGAACGATTTTCCACTTTCACTGAAATCACATGCTCTTTCATATCAGCTCCGACGTGATCATTTCTTTGATCGTTTTGCCCGCAGGGATAATTGGATATACATTTTCTTCCCTGTCTACGCGAAAATCGATGATAATCGGCCTGTCTGTTATTGAAAGTGCCTTTTTGATCGCGTCTTCCACTTCTCCTTTCTTCTCGACACGGATTCCAACAGCACCATACGCTTCTGCAAGCTTCACGAAATCGGGCTGGAAGTTGATACAGGTGTGCGAGTAGCGTTTTCCCCAGAAAAGTTCCTGCCACTGGCGCACCATTCCAAGAAAGCCATTATTCAGAATCGCAACGATGATGGGAAGGTGGTGCTGCACCGCAACGATCAGTTCCTGGATATTCATCTGAATGGAACCGTCGCCAGCAATGTCGATCACTCTTTTGTCCGGCCGGGCAAACTGCGCGCCGATGGCTGCGGGGAAACCGTACCCCATTGTGCCGAGCCCTCCGGATGAGATGAATGTTCTCGGTTCGGTGAAATCGTAGAACTGCGCGGCCCACATCTGATTCTGCCCTACCTCGGTGCAGATGATAGCCTTTCCGTCTGTAAGCTCATCAATTTTTTCAATCACATACTGAGGCTTAATCACGTGCTCACTGTCTCTGTATCCAAGAGGATGTTCCCGCTTCATTCTCATTACGTGATCAACCCACTCTTTAATCGATGGCGCTTTTACAATTTTATTTAATTCCGAAAGGACATTCTTGCAATCCCCAACTATGGGCACATCCACCCGTACATTTTTTTGAACTGAAGAAGGGTCTATGTCGATGTGAATCACCTGGGCATGCGGGGCAAATTCAGCAACTTTACCCGTTACCCTGTCGTCAAACCGAGCGCCGACCGCAATGAGAAGATCGCACTCATTCACGGCATGATTGGCATAATAGGTGCCGTGCATGCCGAGCATTTTTAAAGACAGCGGATCCGTTTCCGGATACGTGCCCAAACCCATGAGCGTGGTGGTGATGGGAATCCCTGTTTTTTTCACAAAGTCACGCAGTTCCTCTGAAGCATTGGAAAGGATCACTCCACCCCCGGCATACACAATCGGCCGTTTTGAATTTTCAATAAGCCTACAGGCCTTTTCAATCTGGCGGGGATGCCCTTCGGTGACGGGCTTGTAGCTTCTAAGGAAAATAGATTCAGGATAGTGAAATTTGGTTTCCCCCCGGGAAATATCGACAGGAATATCAATGAGCACGGGACCCGGCCTGCCGGTCGAAGCAATATAAAACGCCTCACGGATGATGCGCGCAAGATCGTCGATATTCTGCACCAGATAATTGTGCTTGGTAATGGGACGCGTGATACCGGTGACATCGGCTTCCTGAAAGGCGTCGTTGCCGATCATCTCCCGGGACACCTGGCCAGTGAAGATTACCAGAGGAATGGAATCCATATTCGCAGTGGCAATGCCAGTCACCAGATTGGTCGCGCCCGGACCGGAGGTGGCAATCACCACACCGACCTTGCCCGAAGCCCGTGCGTATCCGTCGGCCGCATGTACCGCACCCTGCTCATGCCGAGAAAGCACAAACTTAAATGGCGCATTGAAGAGATGATGAAAAATCGGAATTACCACCCCGCCAGGATATCCAAACATGATTTCCACGCCTTCCCGCTTCAAGCATTCGACGATTATTTCTGCACCGGTTTTCTTCACGCACACCACTCCTCACTGGCTTATCTGCGACCTATCGCTTTCCAGAAAAGCATTTAATTGCTTCATAGAATTAAATAATTAAAAATTACACCACACCTTCACGATTTTACAAAAAGTTTTTCTTCATAGTGCGCACATAAAGGAAATGTCAACTTCTTTTTCTAAAAATCTGATGATACTTTTTCTTCTGAAACGAATTCGCATCGATTTGAGGAAGGCCTCGAACGTAGAAGGGCTTTCCGCTTATACGAAAAGCCCCTTTTTCTTGTAATCACCCTGTAAGTTGGTTATGAAGGAAGCAATGCAATCCGGCTAGTTCCATTCACTCGATTTGAAAATAAAAGCGCCGGTGCGGTTTATAAATCCCCACTCATTGCCTTTCACCACGCGGGCAAACCCTTCTTTAAAATCGCACGCGTCATCATAATTATGCTCTAAAATCGTTGTGCCGTTTTTATCGATGAATCCCCAGCGTCCACCCACAATTCGCTTGGTAACATTATTCACCGAGCCACCATAACAGACACGCACGATACCGCCGGAATAATTGCCCGTCCAGTTATATTTTGGCTGAACCTTGTAGGTACCCGTTCTGTCGATGAAACCGATGAGACCGTTATAATCGATGGCCCATGTAAGTCCTTCATAGAAGTCGCCGAGCGCGCGCCAGCGCGGGGATAGGATTACTTCGCCCTTTTTATTGATAACACCCTCAGATCCGCTCACATCCCGGAATCGAGCCAGACCTTCCATAAATTCTCCACACGCAATATACTGGGGATTGATCACGTACTGGCCCGCTTTATTGATATATCCGTATCGATTACCGACGCCGACCCAGGCGAGCCCTTCGCTGAAATCGCCGCAAAGCTGGTATTGAGGGATAACCGCAAAAGCGCCTTTTTTGTCAATATACCCTTCGAGATCACTTTCACTGCGCACCCATGCGTACCCTTCGGAGAATATGCCGCAGCTTTTGAATACCGCATTGATGACCATCGTGCCGGTCCGGTTAATATACCCATAGCGATTGCCTATGCGTACAGTCGCCAGTCCCTGATTGAAGTTGAATGCCTGCTCGAATTGCGGCTGAATCACCATTTCGCCTTTTTTATTAATATAACCGTAGCGCCCGCCGACTTTAACCCACGCCAGCCCTTCATAAAAATCACCCGCCATTTCATACTGCGGCTGAATGGCGAATTTTCCTGTGCGATCGATATAGCCCTCACGATTTCCAACATGCACCCACGCAAGTCCTCCGCGAAAATCACCGGCCATCATATCGATAGAAAGCAGATTTTTTAGCGGATTGACGTTAGAGGTATAGGAAGCGGAATATGGCTTTGATGATGTATACGACGATGTTCTGGTCTGCGACGCCGGACCGCAGGAAATAATTCCAAGAGCAATACATAGCGACAACAACCCCTTACATCTCTTCATTGGTTCCTCCCTCGAAAAATATTTTTGTGTTGATTGACGAACGGAAGTCTATCACGCACAAGTGCACCTTTTAGTGCTGGTATTGTATTGGGATAGGGTTATTTTTGCAAGATTTTTTTCCAGGGAAAGGAAAAAAAGTCGAAATCAATGTAACAACGAAGATCATCTTAAAAAAGCACTTTCATCTTTAAAAAAGTACTATCAGGAAAGGAAGCTATTTTTGCCAATACATTTTTCTAATAAACGCACATCCCGCGAAAACAGCAATTTTCACTTATGTATACCCGCTAAAGCTGCAATCCATGTGCCACATGCCACTTTTTCCAAAAAAAATTTTATCTTCTGGCTGATTCCATCGTATTAATGGGTAGAAGAATATTTTTTTTTAGAGGAGGATACGATGAACATCAAGACCACCTATGTGATGTGCGATGAAGTGAGTGGACTTCTCGCAGAAGCAGAGGAAAAGACGAAGTACCGGAAGGAAGAGC
>DYLV01000160.1 GCA_020721925.1 Leptospira biflexa | reverse complement strand
TCATGCTATGGGTATCCGTGCGGTTTGACAATATTTATCTTTCGTTTTTGTATTATGTAACCGCCTTCATTTTATTCCGCACCGCGTTTACCATGGTGATGGTGCCCTATTCCGCCCTCAATGCAGAAATGACGTGCGATTACAAAACCCGAATGCGCCTCTCCGGAGCACGGATGATGTGTTCTCAGTTTTCCTCTCTTGTAAGCGCGGTAGCACCAAAGCTTTTAATTGATACATATTTCGCACACAACAAACAGGAAGGATTTCTTGTGATGTCAATTCTCTTCGGATGTTTTTACATGCTACCATGGATAATCGTTTTTTTGGGCACATGGGAGATGGAATCCTGTGAAGCTCCTCCATCTCTCTCTTTTTCCGAATTTTTTTGGGAACTCTTTTCAATGCGCCACAACCGTTCCTTCCGCCTCCATATGGGAATGTACATCGCATCCTACGCGGCGATGGATGTGCTGATGGCGCTTTTTATTTATTATCTAACCTATTACATCGGAAACGAAACGCTTTTTTCTTCATGCGTCGGGGCGATGCTTCTGGCACAGGTTTCGATGCTACCTGTGTATGTCTTCATCTCCAACAAAAAAGGTAAGGGATTCGCGTATATTATCGGCCTGTGCATCTGGGGAGCAGGGCTTACGCTCACCGCATTCTTTACACCCCACACGCCGAAATCAATAATTATCGCCACAACAACCCTCATGGGGATCGGGCTTTCCGCAGGCACAATGGTTCCATGGGCAATTCTTCCCTCCGTGACCGATGTCGATGAACTCATTACCGGCAAAAAGCGCGCCGGCTCTTATGCAGGGGCAATGACCTTCATTCGAAAAATCGTCAATGCACTCACCATTTTTTTCATCGGAGTGATGCTCGACCTCATCGGATACAAAAAACCGGTCATCGAGACCATGGACGGCATCACGCGCTCCATTAATCAGCCGCAGTCTGCAGAAACGCTTTTGTATCTGCGTTTCCTTTTCTTTTCAATTCCGCTTGTGCTTATCATTGCCGGCATCTTCATTGCGCGGAAATTCAACATCACACCCGAAACGCACGCCGTGCTCATTGCGGAAATTGAGAGGCTGAAAAGTGGCGGAAAGAAAAGCGAGGTAAACAATCGCACCCGCGCCGTGTGCGAAGAGCTTACGGGGCACTCATACGAACGATTAATGAATTCCTGAGGTAAAACCATGAAACAGCATATCACACTCGGCATCGTCTGTCTGGCACGCAAAACCTTCGATTATAATGCCGCAGGCGAAATTTTCAATCGCATAAAAAAAGACCTTGAAAGAGTCCCCAATGTGGACTATGCAATCTGGCCGGAGCTCGTCATTGAAATTGATGATGCACAGATGGCGGCGCGGTTCCTTTCGGAAAAACATATCAACGGGCTGGTATGCATCAGCGGGACATTCCATTTAGGGCATTTGCTGCTGGAAATTCACAAAGCTCTTCCCGTTCCCGTGCTTCTCTGGGGGCTTCCCGAACTTCCCTACGACGGCGGGAAAATCAGGCTCAACTCCGTCTGCGGCGTAAATTTAAACGCATCGAATCTCTACAAGGCGGGTGTGCGCAATTATCACGCAATCGTCTCGCATTCTATCGATGAAGATTGGATTGATGCCATCCGCGTGCACACTGCGCTTTCGAGTGCGCATATCGGAATTGCCGGTTTTCGCGCACATGGCTTTTTCAATCTCGGCGTGCGCGATCTGGAGGCATACTCACGCTTTGGCGTGCTTATCGATCACTTTGAGCTTCTCGATGTGTACGACCATCCCGTTTCCGAAAGCGATGTTGCGCGTCTTGAAGGCCTTATCGCACAAACCTTCGACACAGGCGGCATTACCATCGAGCAATTGAAAAAAACCGCGCTTTTAGCCGCGCGCATTGAGGCATTTGTAAAACAGGAAAAGCTCACCGCGCTTGCAATCCGCTGCTGGCCGGAGTTTGCCGCGCGTTACGGCATCTCCCCGTGCGCGGCAATGTCGCTTTTGCAATCCGAAGGTCACATCCTTGCCTGCGAGGGAGATGTAGAAGGCGCGCTTTCGATGATTGCGCATAAGTCGCTCGGTGCGGAAACACCGTACCTTTTCGATTTCTCTCAGGTCGATTTTGATGAAGACAGCGCACTTTTGTGGCACTGCGGCGTGGCGCCTTGCAATCTCTGGGACGGGAAGTGTGTACGCACGCTCGATACCTATTTCGCTGGTGGCAAAGGCGTTACCGCAGATTTTGTACTCAAAAGCGGCGATATTTCCATCCTGCGCTTCGACAACTGCGGCGATTCCCAGCGCATTTTTTTACAGCGCGCGCACGGAATTCCGATGGACAAAAAACTGCGTGGCACGTATGTGAAGGTGAAATTCGACAGTCCGGTCAAAGAAGTGCTCGAAAAGGTGGTATATCACGGCATCGCCCATCACGCGTCAATGGCGTACGGCGATTTCATACGCCCGCTCGAGATACTCGGCCGCATCAACGAATGGGAAATCATCACGTAGCACGAGGAAATACAATGCTTGAATTCAAAACTGACGTGCGCTCGTTCGCCTTGGGAATAAACGGCAGAACATTCATTGAACACAGCGAAAAAAAACCCTGTATCTTTTTAGGAAAAGGCACGGCTGAATACCGCATGCGCTTCAGCCATTTTAAAATTCGCGAAAGCGTGCGCGAAAAAAAACCGCTTGTACAATTTACCGTGAAGGAATCATCTCCCGCTCGCGTCGTTATCGCATTCGACAATATACTCGCCATGACGGCCGAAGAAAAAGGCGGGATGCTCGAACTGCGTTTTTCCTGCGCCGACGCGGAAATAAACCGCTTCTGGCTGAAAGCGCAGGGCTCGCCGGGCGAAGGCATCTATGGATGCGGAGAACAATATACATATTTCAATTTGAAAGGGAAAAGAGTTCCAATTTTCGTGCAGGAGCAGGGCGTCGGCCGCGGCAAAGACCTCATCACCTTTCTTGCAAACCTTAAGGCCGACGCCGGCGGCGCCTGGTATACCACGTATTTCAATCAGCCAACCTTTATTTCATCTGAAAAGTATTTCTGCCATTCGGATGAATCATCATACGCAGAATTCGATTTCACAGGCAAAGATCATCACATCCTTCATTTCCGACACATCCCCAAAAATATCATCTTTGCGCATGCGCCTTCAATGCCGTTGCTTTTGGAACAGTTGAGCGCGCTTTTAGGCCGTCAGCGCCCACTTCCCCACTGGGTCTATAATGGCGCCATACTCGGGGTGCAGGGTGGCATTGACGTGGTCGACGCAAAATTAAAAACCGCACTTTCCTCCGGCGCAAAAATAGCTGCAGTCTGGGCGCAGGATTGGGAAGGCATTCGTATGACTTCATTCGGAAAACGCCTTTTCTGGAACTGGCAGTGGAACAAAGAGCTCTATCCAGATCTCGACGAGAAGATTCAGGATTACAACACACGCGGTATTCGATTTCTGGGTTACATCAATCCATACCTTGCCACCGACGCTCCCCTTTTCCGTGAAGCAGCCGATCGCGGTTTTCTGGTGCTTCGTGCCGATGGGAGCACGTACACCGAAGATTTCGGCGAATTTTTCGCGGGCATGATCGATTTCACCAATCCCGATGCGTATACCTGGTACAAGCGGATCATCACAAAGGAGATGATCGCGCTTGGCCTCTCTGGCTGGATGGCAGATTTCGGGGAAGCGCTTCCACCCGATGCAATTCTTTTCTCAAAAGAAAATGCCGAGCGATACCACAACCTCTACCCTGCCATCTGGGCGAAATTAAACTTTGAAGCGGTGCACGAAGCGAAAAAAGAAAATGAAATCTTCTATTTTATGCGTGCGGGGTTTACCGGTTCTTCCCGCTTCGCATCGAGCATCTGGGCAGGCGATCAGCTCGTCAACTGGAGCTTCGACGACGGGCTTGCTACCGTCATTCCCGCAGCGCTCTCAATTGGAGTCTGCGGCATCGGATATCATCACTCGGACATCGGAGGCTATACCACCGTGGGATGGATTCGCCGCTCCAGAGAGCTTTTTATGCGATGGACGGAGCACTCTGCATTCACGCAAACCATGCGCACACACGAAGGGAATCGCCCTCACGCAAACTGGCAGTTCGATTCCGACACACAAACCCTTGCACATTTTGCCCGCTTCACCCGTATCTTCGCCGCCCTGCGCGACTATCATCTTCACCTTTCACAGCAATATCAGCACACCGGCGTTCCACCCATCCGCCCGCTTTTTACGCACTACAACGACCCGACTCTTCTGCATGTGCAATATGAATATCTCTATGGCCGCGACCTGCTCGTTGCGCCCGTGCTCCGAAAAGGAGCGAAACGCGGGAAAGTATTCCTTCCCGATGATGTGTGGATTCATCTCTGGAGCGGGAACGCATATCCAGCCGGCACTCATACGGTAGACGCGCCGATAGGATACCCGCCAGTATTTTATAGAAGCGGGTCGGATTTTTCGGTTCTATTTGAGAAGGTGCGAGATATGTAGTTATTACTCATTCATGGCCGCGCTGTTCATTGAGATATTGCGTGCTTTGGCGTCACGGGTCATCTCAATATCTTTTAGACTTCCGATCCCCTCGATTGCACGAGGGAGAGCGATGAGCATGGCGCTTCTCTCCTGTTTAAAATGCGTTGCGCTGTTTTCACGATTGGTGACGATATTGAGCATGGCGAGTTCCTCGGCACCATTGCCCTAATGCAGAGCTTTGCGTTTTTTTTACAGGATCGCCGGCGTCGCAGATACCAATGAAAGTGAACACCCCTGACGAGACGCCCATCCTTCATGTCAAGGAGATATATGATCTTTTTTCTGGTTTTATGGCGTCTCCTTCATCGCAGCAACATTCTTACTGTTCTTTGATGTATTTTCCCGTACGATCGTCGCGCTGGATAACGTGTCGGATTCTACGGCCGTTGTCTCGGGTGTAGTACTCCACACGGCGTTCCCCTATAAAACCGATACCGACAATATTGCGCTCTTCGAGGGTTACACCTGATGAATCGAAGGCGGTGGATTTTTCTCCGGTCCTGCCATTTGCAATGTAAATGTGTTGCGCGCCGTTCGGCATTTTCGTCACCAGCACATGGAGTCGGCTTGCCGTTCCGCGACGCATGACCAGAACCTCGCCTAAGGGAATGTCCACCCTGAGGCCGGTGGCCGCATCGTCCTTCATTTTATTGTGCACAATGAGTATAACGAAAAGCGCGGCGGTAATGCCGAGAATGATTCTGCGCGTGAGTATCTGCCGGGAAAAATCTTGCTCGATGCGGGCAAACTCGGCTTCGAGAGCCCCTATCTGCGATACGACGGCCTCACTGTCCCGGTAGCGAAGCCGGAGGAGTGCGATGTTCGATTCGATGATGCCTTTGTGATTTCGATACGAGTCGATTCGGAAGCTATTTTCGCGTCTGCGCCATACCAGGAGGGATAGCCCCATGGTGACGAATGCGAGATAGATGCGCAGTATGGTGATGAAACCGTTCTCCGGACGCGGTAACATGCGGAGGCTGTTTATATTGTCCATGAGGAGTTTGATTGCGCTATCTGCCGATGATGCGTCGCTCTCACTGGCAGAACGCGGTGGCATGATCACCGGGGAGCCACAATAGGAACAGGACGTTGCGTGAGGGGAAAGCAATGCGCCACATGACTCGCAACGGGTTTTCATGTCAACATAGCGCTCCGCTGAAATCTGCGATGCGAAAATGACGTCCGATATGCAGAAGTGTACACTGCAGCGAGAAGTTCAATATCCACCCCCTTTTTGACCTCCGACAGGACAATAATCGATTGTTATGTACAGGCCCCTTTTCATGCAATAAAAATTTTATGGGTAATATTCTTTTCTCTCCATTGCGACATACTCTTTGTGACAACAATCTCTCTCGCGACGGACACCACCCGATTGAGCACTAAACTTGCGATGATGGAAGCGAGGTAATACTTTTTAGAAAACAAATCCTCATACACCGTAAAGTGGAGAAAATATCAGGGCCCTGTTATGTATAATTATTACAATAAAATAATTGAGGGTGGGGAATTTGAGGCCAGTGCACTCCCTCCCGTTGTTACATAATAACGCTGCCCATCATTGTAATTGTTATATCGCGCCACAGTGTCACCCCTCTTGATAGTTTATGTATCAACATTATCACAACGCAACATAATTTAGTTAATTAATCTCTTGATTTTTTTTTAAAAATCCCCACCCTCAAACTGATTTTTTTGATAAACCCGGCAATTGGGGAACAACAGTTGCCATTTTGAAAA
>DYLV01000159.1 GCA_020721925.1 Leptospira biflexa | reverse complement strand
ATCATACCGCTTCTGGTACTCAATTCTCCCCTCATCGCGCTCGTATTTCTCATAGCTTTGCATCATCTTCCGCATCGCTTTTATCAGGAGCTCTTCCTTCTGGTACTTCGTCTTTTCCTCCGCTTCTGCAAGAAGCGCAATCACTTCATCGCACATCACATAGGTGGTCTTGATGTTCATCGTATCCTCCTCTAAAAAAAAATATCCTTCTACCCATTAATACGATGAAATCAGCCAGAAGATAAAAATTTTTGATAAAAAATGATGTTTCCCGCATAAGCGATACCTGCATCAGGGATATGAATATGGGAACTTCATGCACCTGTTTAATAGAATGTTCCCTTGTGGGCACAGGATAAGCCTAATACTTTTAGAGAAAGATAAATTCTTGACCTACAAATAATTCATGATAATCTATGGATATGTGCCGCCTCCAAACCAGAACAACAGCGTTTTTTTTTCTCGTGTTTTGCCTTTCGTTCATATTCCCTTTATGCTCTAAAACAACCACCATTGAGCATGAACCGAACAATAATATGAGCACCGCTCACACCATCTCTGCCGGCAAAGACATGTTCGGTCATCTCGGCACAGCAGATGATGTTGATTTTTACAAGATATTCATTTCATCACCTTCGATTCTGGACATTCGCCTTTCCGAAGTCCGCGGTGTTAATCATAGCATCACAATCTGGAGTGACAACGGCACAAAGAGAATACTGCATGTCGATGATGCACGTAAGTCTTCACCTGAAAGGGCCTGCAATGTTCACTTCAGCGGCGGTTATCTATTTATCTCAATACAACATGGTGATAAAGACGCTCCTGCCGCAAACATTGAAAACGCCTATACGCTGAATATAGACGTGCGCAATATTAATCCGAGGGAAGAAATTGAACCGAACGATACCTCGCAAAACGCTACTCTTATAGGCCCTGATGATGAAATAACTGGATATTTTTCTCCCGCATTTAATCGATCGGACGATGATAAAGGCAGTATCGCCCGGGAAGAGGATTGGTTTGGAATTGATGTTGAATTTCCCCAGTCGATGCCCCGTCTTCTCGATATAGATCTCTCACCTGTGGATGAGATTGATTCGGAAATACGGTTATTATCGCCGGCAATGAAAGAAATTTTAACCCTTAATGGCAAAGGCCCGGGGAAGGGCGAAACTGTACAAGGAATTGGCATCACGGAACCGGGGAAATATTTCCTTGTTATTTCATCAGTAAATTTTGCGTCGAACTGTGAAAAGCCGTACACCCTCTCTTTGAAAACACGTGCCTTCGATTTCCATTCCGAAACAGAACCGAACGATACCCCCGAACAGGCACAGATTATTCAGGCCGAGGAAATAAATGGAAGTTTCACCTCACGGGATGATCGCGACTGGTATCTTTTAAAAAAGGAAAAAGAACCCCACCTCGCCCGTATCGAAGTTTCGGGCACAACGGAAACGAACATTGCTTTTAATGTGTATGATGCATCTTTCAAAAAGGTTTTCGAAGTACATGCGTCGCCCACAGACCGGCGCGGAATAATCCCGAATCTTGGATATGACGGCGATCTGTATATTGAAATACTGCCTCGAGGAATTATCGCGGCAGCGGGGCCGCACTACAAACTCGCAATTGCAACGCGCCCATTTTCTGAAGGATTCGAATATGAAACAAACGACACACTGAAAACCGCCAATACTATTCACGAAAACACCATTACAGGCTATACATCAAAGAAAGGCGATGTCGATTATTATCTTCTGGAGTTACCTTCTCGCGCTCACAAAAAAATTTCTATAAGCGCGGTGAGCGGCTCCAAGCTTACTGTATCAATCACGGATCCTCTCGGACATATCATACGGACAGTGCGAGTACAGGGCGGCTCTGAAAAGAGATTATATGAAATGCTCGATAAAAAAGGATACATCATAGTAAAATCGATATCGGAAAACTATAGCGAACCATATGTAATTCGAATAGAAGAAAAATAATCATGCACATAGCCATGAAAATTCATTATACTATTTTTTGGTTAAAATAATTTCTCCACACAGGCAAAGTATATGCCAATAATCAAGTGCGATCAGCGTCGAGCGACAGTAAAAAATATTAATTATTTTTGAACCAACAAAACCTACAATGTGTCATCATCCTCGACGTGCCTTTCGATCTTCGAAATTCTTCCGGGATCGGAATAATACCCCCGAACAGTGGCAAGGGGCACACGGTAGTCATTTCGTGCATTCCATAAAATATATCCGCGTACTTTCGCATCGTGTACCGCTTTAATCTGAGCTTCGATGTACTTCTCGAAACCCAAGCCCGACATCCCCACCTTCATCTGAAACGCCTGTATGTAGGTCACAATATCTGCTTTCTTCGCTCTCTCCCGCGCTTTTTTCGAAGTGAGGAAAACCGTATAGTATGGATCGGCCATGAGCTTTTTGCTCCACGTATAGTGCGAGGGATAAGCCATAGGACAGATGACATCTACCACTTTATCCAGCCCTTCGACCCTCTGTCCTATCGGGTCATTCGAATTGAGTGGTATTCGTCCAAAAATATCCGCTGCAATTCTCACATTGTATTGTTTAAGGTGCTCGCGCGCGCGTGCAAGAAAACCTTCAATGAACGCATACCGTTCACCCAAAGAAACCTTACCCCTTACACTATAATCGGTGAAGCGTATATAATCGAACTGAATTTCCTTAAACCCTTTTCGACAGGCATCCTCGGCTACTTTCAATCTATTTGCAATAATCGATGGATTGACCGGCCAATGTTTCAGCCCATCGGTAAAAACCACCACACGCGCGATAGGATGCATGCCCCTTTCAAGGCACATCGCCACATTTTCAGCGGGAACCTGGCAGGTGTCGCGTGCGCCAATCTGCGCGTCGATAACCAATGTATTGATGCCTGAAGCTTTCGCCGCTTCGATGAATTGCCGAAGTTTTGACGCATCGCGCCCGGAAGCAACAGTGAGATATATCCCCCGATAAAAATCCGGGTAGGTATAGCCCGTGATGCTGTGCGTATCGGCTGTGCGGCTTGCAGGAAGTTTCGCACTCTGGCTGAAAATGCTACGCTCAAGCAGAAAAAAAGTTGTGATTAATATTAACATCATTGCAAGTCCTACAACAAAAAACGTTTTTTTCATTGAACAATCCTCAACATATTTTTTTCGGGCGTTAATCCCAATAATGCTGCAATGTCAAAATAATCAGGGCTGATATTGTATGCGTATTTATGAGCAATGCCGGTACTACACATACAGTATCGTCAACTGCACAATGACGTTGAAGTGATAAATTATAACATCACGTATTTTTTGTCATAAGATATAAGCCTGAAATGCAAATCAACCTTTTTCCATCTTCGGCTGTAAAAATTTTTATATTACAGAAAAGAAGTTCTTCTCAATTTGATTTAAAAAAGCGCAAATGCGAGTGATGCTGTTATAAGAGTATATTATAATATACTAAAACGCTAACAAAACGTCACGAGACGAAAAGCATACACTTCCCGAGCTTCCATACGATGTGAACGCTTCTGGACCATTTATCGATGCGAAGACCATGGAAATTCATCATGGCAAGCATCACGGAGACTGCGTGGCAAAGCTACATGCGGCGCTTGAAAAGCATCCACATCTTTTTGATGTTTCTTTTGAAACGCTTCTTGCCAATCTTGCCGCGTCCAGGACATCAGAAGAGCCGTAAGAAACCACAGAGGCGGCCATTATCACCATTCGCTTTTCTGAAAAATCCTTACTCCAGAAAGAGGATAATTCCCCGGGAGAGCTTCTTGTAGCTATTGAAGAAACCTTTCAGCCCGTTGAAAATTTTAAAAGGTTTTCGAATATGAAGCAGACAAACGGTTCGCTTCAGGATGGGCATGGCTTGCTATAAACACATTCGGAAAACTTCGAGTGTATTCCACTGCAAACCAGGACAGCCCACCCATCGAAGGCCTCACACCCATCCCTGGGCTGGATATGTGGGAACATGCATACTACCTCAGCTGCCAGAACAGAAGGGCCGAGTATATCGCTGCGTTTTAAACATTGTCAAGTGGCGCGCAGTGGAGATGAATTACATTCGAGCAAAAAAAACAGCACATCACAACAGAGCTGCATAACATATCAATCGAAGGTAAAGCAAACCTGCGGTTATTACACGCCGGTTTATTATGTTCTTGACATCATTGTAAATATTTCGTATCATCATCTGAAATTTTTTAACACATTATGTTTTGCTTCAGACAGAGGACATGCCCATGAATTCTCACAATACAGCAGAAAGCCGATTTGAAAAAATACCCGTGAAAATATTCTCAACATCCGCTGAAGCATCCCGTCATATTGCAGGCGAAATCGCATTGCTCATCCGACAGCGCCAGTCCGAAGGTCGTAATTGCGTGCTGGGTCTTGCAACCGGTTCATCACCCGTTACCGTGTATGAGGAATTAGTCCGCCTTCACAGAGAGGAAGGTCTTTCGTTTTCGAATGTCATCACCTTCAATCTGGACGAATACTGGCCGATGGAGCCGACTGCATTTCAGAGCTATCATCGATTTATGAAAGAACATCTCTTTAATCTCGTCGATATTCCTCAAGGCAATATCCATATACCGAACGGCACGATCGCACGCGAGGCGGTTGAACGCTATTGCGCGGAATACGAAGAGGCAATCAGGCACGCGGGTGGTATTGATTTACAAATATTGGGCATCGGCAGAACCGGACATATTGGCTTCAACGAACCAGGCTCACAGCTGGTTTCACGCACAAGAATGATCTATCTTGATTCTATCACAAGAGCAGATGCAGCCAGCGATTTTTTCGGCGAGGAAAACGTTCCCCTTCGAGCAATCACCATGGGTATCGGCACTATAATGGAGTCGCGCCGGATTATCCTCATGGCATGGGGGGAAGACAAAGCATCCATCATCCGCGAAACCATCGAAGGCCCCTGTACCGAGCAGGTGCCGGCATCACAGCTTCAGCGCCATCCCTCCTGCACCATTGTGCTGGACGATGCCTCGAGCGCAGAACTCACCCGAATCAAAACGCCATGGCTGGTAGGGCCCTGCAACTGGGAAGATGGCCGTCTCGTACGCCGCGCGGTATTGTGGCTTTGCAAAAAAGTTTCAAAATCCATTTTAAAATTGGAAGATCGTGATTACACCGATCACGGCATGCATGATCTCATTGCCGACAAAGGATCTGCCTATGCAATCAACATCCGCGTCTTCAATGAGCTTCAGCATACCATCACAGGATGGCCTGGCGGAAAACCTAATGCCGACGATTCCACACGACCGGAACGTGCCCTGCCTTTCCCAAAACGCGTTTTGGTTTTTAGCCCGCATCCCGACGATGATGTCATCTGCATGGGTGGTACGCTCATTCGATTGGTGGATCAGGGCCATGAGGTGCATGTCGCGTATCAGACATCGGGAAACATTGCCGTCTTCGACGATGACGCCGTGCGCTTTTTAGATTTCGTGCGCGATCTTGCCCGCGAAAGAAACTGGCGACAAAAGGAACTCGAAGAATTTGCAGAAAGCGTGATTGGCTTTTCACGAAAAAAAAACCCGGCTCAGACCGACAGCAATGATTTACTCCTTGTAAAAACGCTTATCCGAAAAGGTGAGGCGAAATCCGCCTGCCGGTTTGTGGGCATTCCTGAAGCACGCATTCATTTCCTTGACATGCCTTTCTATCAGACAGGACTTGTAAAAAAGAAAAAACTATCCGATACAGATATTGCACTTGTTTCCGGCATTCTACAACAAATCAAGCCACATCAGATTTATGCGGCAGGTGACCTCTCCGACCCACACGGCACCCACCGCGTCTGTCTGGAATCCATTTTCAACGCACTGTACCAGTTGAAAAATGAAAGCTGGATGGAGCGCTGCCGCATATGGCTTTATCGCGGCGCATGGCAGGAATGGAACCTTGCCGATGTGGATATGGCGGTTCCTCTTTCGCCCTCGGAACTTCTCAAAAAACGTCGCGCCATCTTCAAGCATCAGTCGCAGAAAGACCGCCCACTATTTCCAGGACCCGATAGCAGAGAGTTCTGGCAGCGCGCAGAGGCACGCAATCGTGCAACCGCCGAACTTTACAATCAGCTCGGCATGGCCGAATATGAGGCTATGGAAGTGTTTAAGCGATATACGGTAAAATAGCACACGAACATTTCCTATCGGTCATTTTGGCATTTTGTCAATTTTGTCATCGGCTTCTCTATCCTGTGTTTCTGCCCGTGGTTCTCCTCTTGTTTTTTTGCTGTACTTTTTGACAAACACTTTGAAATTTATTGCCAAAACTTTAAAAAAATTTCCGATTTTGCCACTCTCCTTCGTATTAATAAGTGAAGGGTATTTG
>DYLV01000267.1 GCA_020721925.1 Leptospira biflexa | reverse complement strand
ACTGCTGGGGATATTCGCGGGCGAGTTCGGCGCGGGTGCCGTTGAATGCGGCTTCGGCGGAGGCTTTCTGGGTGAAATACTGCCCATGATAATACTCGGGCGTTTCGGCATCGGTTTGGTTTTCATACCAGCGGACATACACGGTGTAATCCGCTTCCAGCAATTCTGCGACCACCACGCGGAAAATCGGACTGGCGGGGGCAGGTTTCGACCACGGGGTTGCCATGAGAATTCGGCAACGAGAGGTGAGTTGGGTTGTCATCATAGGGAGTCACTTCGGCGGAGGGAGGAAAAAAAATCATAGATTTTATTCGCAGAGCACGGCGGAAAAGTGTTCCACCAACTCTTCATAGGTGGTGAGTTCCCAAAGTGCATGATGGGTGTCGGTCCAATCATCGGTATTGAAGGTCGGGGGGATACCCAATCGTCGGGCGACTTTGGGCCAGATCCGCTCAAACGAAATGGCGGTGTTAGGGCGAGTCAAAAAACCAGCGGCTTCGGAAAATGCGGTGGTGGCATTCTCCAAGATCGAACGGGTGCAGCAGATGAGTGCCATACTGATCACTAATATAGAGAAATGCGGGTTTAATAAATCCCTCGTATGGTTCCCGCGATTTGCGGGGCGAGATAGCCCTATCTACCGCCGTATAAATCCGACAGAAAACATTTTCGGTCACCCCCGAAGAGAATTTCATAATAAAACTTCAAATAATGCTTTAATTATGGGAATATTCAAAATGATATAGACTCATAAATTCGCAAAAATAAAATGATAATTTCGCAAAAATGCTTCAATCCCTGTCGTTTCATTTCCCATCAATCGTAAAAACGCAAAAGTAGTCTGCTATTTCCGCTACATTAGTTTTGCGAAATGCGAAAACTTCAAAAATCCGGTTTTACTCTTAATAGATCAAATGATTCTCACGATTCGGAAATTACTACTACTGAAATTCATTCAAGCTCAGCCCCAAGGGGTGATCGATCTAACCAAAGCGTTATCCGGGCTTCCCCCAACTTATGCGGAAGTGTGGGG
>DYLV01000011.1 GCA_020721925.1 Leptospira biflexa | reverse complement strand
TATTTTCAAGGCTTCACCAACAGGACCTGAACGTGAATTAATTTACCTTTCCATGCGGCTCCGTCATGATTCCTTTGATCCGATCGCGCCGGGAGGAAAATTTTTTTCTGATCTGCGTGATCTCAATGTAATCATTAAATCAGCTTTTTATCTATTACACCGTGCAAGTTTCGGAAGATTTTGCGCATCCCTTCTCGAGCGCACCCGACTGCTTATTCAGGACGATTCTGGTATTCCTTTTAACTTCATAGATAATCCCTCATGGCATACGTTTCTATTTGGCCACTATACGCATCCGCTGGCCCTTCGCGACATGCGGCATCCCGTCGATCAACCGGAGCTTGCGCGTGAATTCAAAAACAGAGCACAGAACCTTCCGTTCAATTTCGGATACGGCACATGGCGTATCGACAAAAAATCCAATCTCATTATGGCAGTAAGGAAAAGCAAAAAAGGCAATTAGTGTTGCCAAAGAATTGTATGTGAAAGTATAAGAGTGTATTCATGTTCTTTTAAAAATTTTGTCCATCTCGTTCTTCCCTAATCGATATAAAAACGGCCTTCCATGAGGGCATCGCGTTTCATGTTTTCCTGAAAGAGCTTCGGCAGCAATATCGCGCGCATCGTGAAGCGAAAGTTTATCTCCGGCCCGAAATGCCGTATGGCAGGCAACCTTTTCGGCAATTATTTTTTTTAACTCCTCTTCCGATATCTTCCGCTCTCCAGCGCCTGCAAGATCCTGAAAAAAGCAATCGATTTTTAAAGAGGAAGCAATAGAGGGAATTGCGCGTACGGCAATCGCGGATTTTCCGATCTCATCAATGTCAAAACCTATTGCATGTAAAAGATGTGTTTTTTCACGTATTCGTTCACATTCAACGGACGAAAGCTCGAGTGGATGGGGAAACAATAGCATCTGAGAATCCGCCTCGTAAGCCTTATCCATGAGGGCATCAAAAATAATCCGCTCATGTGCGGCATGATAATCGATGATGGCAATGCCCTCTTCATCACGCACCACAAGATAGGTGTCGAAAAGCACATCCACTTTCCAATCGGATTGCGGGTTGAGCTCATAAGATGGTCTTTCTTCACCGATAAATGAATTCTGCGATGCAGGTTGTTCAATTTTAATACGGGATGCTTCCTGAAAAATCAACTCTCCGCCGCGCTGGTTATCATCAGACCTTTCATCATTTGCATAGCGATGAGTATAGTTTTGTTTTTGTCCGGTGAAAAAGCTTTTCTGAATTTTATGCGGACTGCTTCCAAGATTTTTATGCACAAGATTGATGATGAGGCTGTTGATGTAGTTTTGATCGAAAAATCGCACTTCTTTTTTTGCCGGATGCACATTGACATCTAAAAGCGAAGGATCGATGCGGATGAAAAGAAACGCGGCGGGATGCTCACCATGGCGAAGCATGGATTCGTAACCTTTGAGAAGAAGAAAGCCGAGCGATTTATAATCAACAGGGCGTCCATTCACATACAGATATTGGAGCGATCTGTTCGGGCGATGAAATACAGGACCGCTAATAAGCCCTGAAATTGACGCGCGAAGGTCTTTCAATTCTCCTTCAATTAAATGTTCTGCCACCGCATCGCCGTGAATTTGGAAAATGCGTTCACGCACAGAGTGTACAGAAGGCACAACGGAGTGGGATTTTCCATCGATGATTAAACGAAATGAAATATCCGGGCGGGCAATCGCCGTCTTGAAGAAGATATCTTTAATTGAGCGAAGTTCATGTGATGGCGTGCGCAGAAATTTTTTTCTTGCGGGCACATTGAAAAAAAGGTTTTCTGCTATTACCGTACATCCAGGTGGCCCCGCGTAATCGGCCACCTCACACATTCCCCCCTTCGATATCAGTTTTGCTCCAAAATTCTCATCCCTTCGCCTCGATATTATGGAAAGCTCAGAAATAGAGGAAATGCTCGACAGCGCTTCTCCTCTGAAGCCATACGTTGAAATGGAGGATATGTCCTCAATTTTTCGAATTTTACTGGTTGCATGTTCTCTGCCGACAAACGGCATGTCTTCGCGTGATATTCCTTCTCCATCGTCGCGTACAAGAATTTTTTTCAGTCCTGCATCCTCGATTTCAACATCGATGTGCATCGCACCCGCATCGAGTGAATTTTCGATAAGCTCTTTAATGACCGAAAACGGGCCTTCAACAACTTCGCCTGCCGCAATCTTGTGCTTCACCTCATCGGGGAGAATTTGTATTCTTCCGGCCACGCCTTCCTCCAAAAATTTCACGAAAAAATCTGTACCACGCTATTAGCGAAAAACCGGTGGCTCACATGCGGTGCAATGCGTTATACCATATCTCATGCGAAAATAATCTCAAGAAGTTCTGGAAGGGTTTCCCCAACTTTCCCCTGAATGAATACATCGGTAATTGAACCGGTTATCGCCGTTTGTTCAAGGTTCATCTCAATAACTTTCGCTCTGTTCTGCTTTGCAATATATGGAATACTGCTTGCAGGATAGACTACCGCAGACGTGCCAACCACCAGAATCGCGTCGGCCGAGTTGGCCAGCATCTGCGATTCCATTAGCGCATCCGGAGGAATCATTTCCCCGAAAAAAACAACCTGCGGCTTCATGATTTGTCCGCACCGCGGACACTTTGGAGGCTTCCCACCGAAATCGGTTGATTCTACTGGCATTTCATGATGGCACACAAGACATTCCAGCCGATGAGCATTTCCGTGAAACTCTATCACATTGGTGTTGCCTGCTTCCTGATGGAGGTTGTCGATGTTTTGCGTAATAAGCGCCTTGAGGATATTCTTTTTCTCAAGTTCTGCAAGCGCCAGATGTGCAGGATTGGGCCTCGCGTTCTTTGTGAGTTCAATCATTTCAAACAGCATCTCCCAAATCATTTCGGGATTTTGCCTGAAA
The DNA here is from genome assembly GCA_020721925.1 of Leptospira biflexa. GTDB lineage: Bacteria > Spirochaetota > UBA4802 > UBA4802 > JAGODF01 > DYLV01. The sequence continues at coordinate 31,946 of DYLV01000011.1, read as the reverse complement.
GAATCGATATGCGCATACACCGCAGGGTCGTATTTTTCCCACAGCCCTCCCGCGCTTCTAAAGTCCGGTATACCACTTTCCACGGATATTCCTGCGCCAGTGAGTGCAATCAGGTACTGTGAGTTTTTAATGATTTCTGCGGCCTTATGAAGGGACGAGGTGATATCCATACAAATTCTCCCGCTTTCTGCTGTGTACTTTTATGTTTTATATTCGTCAAGACGAATTATCAGTCTTTTTGCTTTTTCCTGAATTCCTGCGGTGATCTGCCGGTGTATTTCTGGAACACGCGGTAAAATGTGGAAAGGCTTTCAAATCCAACGGCAAACGCAATATTTGCTATGCTGTTGTCGGGATCGAGAAGCAACTCCTGCGCTTTGCGCACTCGCACTTCGTTTAAGTATTCACCCGTCTTTTTTCCAGTGTATTGTTTGAAAAGCTTCCCAAAGTAGTCGGCGTTCATTCCCACCTCGTCTGCAAGCGATTCGCGCGTGATTTCTTCAGTGAATTTTTCTTCAATGATGCAAATTGCTATTTTCAATTTTTCTTCGGTTTCAGCTCCTATGCGTGGCTTTTGGGAAAACTCCGCCTCACGACCGCTCCGATGTGCACTCTCAATGCGCTTTTTTAATTCAACGAAGCGGCGATGCATGATATAGGCGATGCCGATAATCAGCAAAAGGTATGCATAGGAGGAAAGGCTTATAAAATTGTACACGGCGCGGTTGACCAGAATGTCATTTATAAGCGTGAGGGTGAGTATGAAAAACGACACTAACAGAAAAACCAATTCTCTTCTGCTTCGCAACCCAATACTCACAACATACAACGAATACACCACGGGATACAGCCACGTAGGCTGAATAATATTTTTCAAAATCCAATTCCACGCCAGAGGATTATTGCTTATTGCAACCGAAGTAACGCCCAGAAGCGTTATTGCATGAAAAAAATAATGCGCAACATAACGCTTTCTCGCAGTATAATATGTCATGAATTCGAGAAACAGAGAAAAAATTAGAAAAAGGACAATATATTCGAGCTTTTTCATCACAAGAAAGTTGTCGGAAATGAGATATTTAATCTGCGTACGAAAGAAGAAATAAATCGCGGAAAGCAACGTGGCCAAAGAAAAAAACAGATTGTCCTTTTCGACCGCATGAAGAAAAAATATAATACCGAAATACAGGCTCACGGCCAAATAGATAACGACGAAAAACATGGTAAAGAATTCCCTTGCAAGAAGATTGCGTTGAAGCTGCATGAAAGGACCAAGAAAAAATTCTCCGGTATACGGCCCTGATGGCGAAGGGAAAAGCGAGGCAACCCTTAGCGCGAAAACATTAACTGCTCCCGATCGAATAAGGGTGGTCGGTATTTCATATATACGAATCTTATCGTAACATGACCTGCGGTGTGGAGGGAAAGTTCCGGAAGAAGCGATTTTTACTCCGTTGAAATACAATTCATCGACATCGCTTATCACACCGAGCTGAATACCAAGGCTATGCGAAGGAAGGGTTGAGGGAAAGCGGACATGCATGCGATACCAGCAGACACCCTGCCAGCCCGGAAAAACCTGCCCCCAGTCGGACGGGAGTGATATCACATGCCAGGAGCTATCGTCAAAAAAGCGGCGTGCATATTCAGGATTATCGCCTTTCTGTAGTCGGACAACCCGAATGTGGGAAAACTCGATGATGGTATCGAATTCTTCTATGGAAAGCACGTGAGCATCTGATTTAGCCGGGTGCCGAGTGAAAGCTATCACTGCAACAATAATAATGAGTATCGAAATATTCTTCTTCATGGTTAGACGCAAAGATTTTTACAATAACATGTATACCTCTAAGAAAAACAATGCCGTATCATGGTTTTACCGCAAGTTGTCGATATTGTTCAATCAGCGAACGTTTTGTCTGTGCAAGTCTATCCGAAAGGCTCACTTTATACACATGAGGATTCAACAGACGCCGATAGGTAACATCCAGCGCACGCATCTGATCGGCACATCTTATTCGCGCATCAGTAAGGGAAGGAAGTCTTTCAACCGGTTTCCCATTCAGCATGAAGGGCACCAAAAGCATTTCGGTAAATCTGTAGTCTTCCATTACAAAGCTTGCAAAATCGGATATGGGATGATTGAACCGCAAAGGTTTACGCGCAGACACCAGATCGAATAGTTCCTCTTTTTCATCCTCAAGATACAGCAAATCGGCTTTCATTTGCCCGTCGTCACCATACACGCGCAAAATATTTTTCCTGCCAGGGTTTGTTACCTTCTCCGGTTGATTTGACAGCTTAATACACGGCTCCCATGTGCCATTCTCCCATCGTGCCACAATTTTATACACTCCGGGAAACGCAGGTTCTCCCCACCCGGTCACCATTCTTGTTCCAACACCCCAGGCGTCAATGGGACACCCGCTGTTGCGAAGGTGTTCGATGATCCATTCGTCCATATCGCTTGACACGAAAATTTTAACCTCATGAAGTCCCGCATCATCGAGCATGTTCCTTGCCGCTTTGCTGAGATATTCCAGATCGCCGCTGTCGATTCGAATTGCCATACGAGTTGGTTTTTGGTTTTTTAGCTCGCGGAATACTTTTATCGCGTTGGGAATTCCCGAACGGAGCGTATCATAGGTGTCAACCAGAAGCACCGGCGCTTCAGGATACTGCGCAGCATAGGATCTAAATGCCTCGAGTTCTGAATCGAAGCTCATCACCCAGCTATGAGCCATAGTGCCGCTTACCGGTATGCCGAAGATTTTTCCCGCAAGCGTATTTGATGTTGCTGAAGCTCCTCCCACATATGCCGCACGAGACGCAGAAAGTGCACCGTTGGCCCCATGCGCTCTCCGAAGGCCAAACTCCAGCACCGGCAGTCCGCCCGCTACATTGACCACGCGGGCAGTCTTTGTGGCGATGAGGCTTTGAAAATTTATATAATTGAGCAACAGGCTTTCGATGATTTGAACCTCTAAAAGCGTCCCTTCAACCCGAACAAGCGGTTCGTTGGGAAAGATGAGTGTGCCTTCAGCCGCACAGTAAATATCTCCTCTAAAATGAAAACCCGTTAAAAAATCCGTAAAATTTTTACGAAATGTTCCCTGTCTTTGCAGAAACTCGATATCCGACTCATGGAAGCAAAAATTTTCAAGCTCTTCGAGAAAGGGTGTTATTCCCGCAAACACAGCATATCCTCCGCCGAACGGCTGATGGCGAAAAAATAGCTCAAAGACCGCTTGCGCATTCGGTGCAATAAAAAAATATCCCTGCATCATCGTAAGCTCATAGAAATCGGTGCAGAGCGCTGAAAGATTTCTTTTCATATCATAACGATCCCGATTCGATGATCCGAATACCGGCATTTTGCATTTCCCGTATTACGCGCGCCACATTTCCCGCGGGCACATCAATACCTCTGCATGCATCAATTATGACAGCGGTTTTAAACCCGAATGTGCGGGCATCCATGGCGCTGTAGTAGACACAAAAATCCGTCGCCAGACCGCACAAATACACCTCGGAAGCACCTATAGATGTAAGATATCCATCCAGCCCGGTTTTGGTTATACGGTCGTTTTCCAGAAACGCGGAATATGAATCCACATCGGCAGAGGTTCCTTTTCTCACAATGAGGTCTACGAGAATGGTATTGAGGTCGGGATGAAAATCAGCGCCGGAAGAACCCTGGACACAATGATCGGGCCAGAGCGTTTGGCGATAACCGTTCAGATCGATCTCGTCGAACGGCTTTTTCCCCTTATGATTCGACGCAAAAGAAATTTGATCAGCTGAATGCCAATCCTGCGTCGCCACTACTCGATTGAATTTCCAGATAAAAGAATTAATAACCGGTACAATTTCATTACCGCCTTCGACGGGGAGCGCACCATCAGGGCAGAAATCGTTCTGCACATCGATAATTAAAAGGACTTTCATCATCAACCACCTCCACCGCGCGTCATATCGCATCGCATTACACGCATTACACGTATAAAATACCTCTCGTGCGGGCACATGTCCATCGTTTTATTTCATCACAAAGAATTATTTTACCACGCCCTTTTTGCGAAAATCGGATATTGCCGCATCTGAATAACCGAGTCGGCGTAAAATATCATCGGTATGCGTACCCAACTCGCATCCAGGCATGTTCGCCACGTATGTCCCGGAAGAAAAGGTGAGGCCATTGCCCACCTGAAGGTACTCATTGTCATGCGAATCTCGTATATGTACAACCATCGACCGCTCGCTTATGGGGGGATTATTAATTGCTTCACCGAGTGTTCTTACCGGTTCGATGCAGACATCAATTGAAGCAAACACTTCAAGCCAATGCGAAAGGGGCTTTTGCGCAATTCTGCGGGCTATTTCTCTTTTTACTTCGCGCATCTGTTTTGCGCTCAAAAGTCCTTTTTCCAGCACATTTCCCATTTCCAGCGCGTGCAGAAAACCTGTCAAAAATTTCGGCTCAACAGGACCAACAGAAAGGTATCTGCCATCGAAGGTACGATAAAAATCGTATATAGATCCCCCATTCAAAAATTCGCTTTCTGCTGACGGTTCATTTCCTCCCGCAAGAAACTGTGAAGTCTGAAATGCGGTCATCGCGAATACGCCATCGGTGATTGAAATATCGATATACTCGCCTTCGCCGGTGCGCAAGCGTCTGATATAGGCCGCCAAAACGGCAATGCAGAGGTTTTTCGAACCGCTTCCGATATCTGCAACCTGAATGCCCCCGGGCGCAGGCCCGGTTTCTTTTCTGCCGGAAAAGGATTCAACTCCCGCAAGCGCCATGTAGTTGATATCGTGCCCTGCACGGCTCGCATAAGTACCTGTCTGCCCATACCCGGTGAGCGAACAGTAAATGAGCGCGGGATTAATTTCCTTAAGGCGTTCATAGCCAAGTCCCAACCTTTCCATTACGCCAGGACGAAATTGTTCAACCACAATATCGTATTCGCGGAGAAGCGCATATACCACTTCACGCGCCTCATCACATTTGAGATTGAGTGCAAGCGAGCGTTTGCCTCTGTTTATATGAGCATAGGTCGCGGAAATACCATGAAGGAAAGGCGGTATAAGGCGCATGAGATCCGGATTTTCGGGATTTTCCACTTTGATGATATCGGCCCCAAGATCGGCAAGCATCATGGTCGCAAAAGGCCCGGGAAGTAAATAAGAAAAGTCTAAAATTTTCATTCCGGCAAGTGGTGGGTTCATCGAAATCTCTGCCCTGTATGCCTTTGAAAAAATTTATTACAGCTTTTTTCGCTATGTTTTATGCCCGCAAAGGAAAAACCTATGAGATAGTTATTTGAGGTTCCTTTATAAGTTGCCAGTTGAGCGTATATACAAATGCCAATTTTACGCAAGAAAAAAATCATGAAATGCATTTGTGGAATATCCACACTATCCTTTTCCCGGCGTATCAGAAAAAAAAGAATAGACAAATAATAACTTTATTACTATATTATGGAAGTTGGTGGATTCTTATTTCACAGGCACCGTTCATGGACCAAAAAGCGCTTTACAAGCAATTTTTCAAATACGGCGGAATGGTTATTACCTTTAACCTTACACTGACGTTCATCATTCTTTCAATTGCCTTTCCCGTCTTTTCCGACATGCGCCTTTTGGTATTTCTTCTCTTGATCCTCGTCCTGTGTTTCGCACTTATCAACCTTTATTATTACTGGATGCTCAGAAAAATAATCATACCCCTTCGCAATCTGGCGAAAAATTTTGAACTTATTCATGCGCAATTTCAACTCAGTCCACAGCGTACTTTTACGGCAAATACTCTCACGATCGTTTTTTTCTACATTCCTGCGGTACCATGCATGTATTATCTTTTCGGCTATACCAATTTGTACTATCATGCCTTCATCTTTTTCATCAATGTATTCGTATTTCTCTATCTCGGATACAATTCCACCACAGTCTGGTACACACGCACCTATCCGCTCGGACGCTTCGGCATTCCTATCGCCGTTCAGGGACTCGGAAGTAAAATTATTAGTCTTGTTTTTCCCACCATCCTGTTAGCTTCTGTCTTCATTTCAATAATGATTTATGTTGCAGGGCTTATCACCTTCAAACCGGCTACCAATGCACGGGTACGTGATGCGATAAAAACAGTTACGCACATTGCAAACATGCGTGGTACGGCCGACAATATCGATCTGCCTGAAATTTTTACCGAATCCGAAGGAAGACTGTTTATCACTGATGCACAGGGAACATTGAAAACAGCATCGGGAGAATATTCAGCCGGCACTCCTCTTCATCAGGTAATTCGTCAGGGAAATCAACCGGCTTTTCTCTTTGAATCCGCCAAAGATGCCCTTTCAAATCCGGGTGGTGCAGCAGGGAATATCATTTCTGGCGTTTTCGATGGACGCCTGGCAATTTTTTTTATTGAACATATCCCTTCTTTAGATGCGTATGCAATAGCCATATTTCCTGAAGAAACCCTGTACCGCAATTTTTACCGCTCCATCTTTATTCAATCATTCATTTTATTTTTAATAAATCTTATTATGGGGGGGCTTGTTTATCGAAAGCTGCTTAAGACCGCACGTTCGCTCGGCCAGATAATTCCCGCGCTAACAAAAGCCGCAAAAGGTGACCTGAGCGAAGAAATTAAACTCGTAAAAACACGAGACATTCTCGAGGATTTTACCCGTACGTTCAATAATTTCAAAAAACTGGTAACAGACTTTGTCGCACGCGCACGCGATCTGGCATCAATGCTTCTTGCGGAGGCCGAATCAATTTCCGAATCTGGCCTCCAGATAAAAAAACTTGCAGAACAAAATGCGGATGTGCTGGAGAAAACAACTGAAGGGCTCAAGCAAATTGCAGATGCATTCACCGATATCGCGGAAAAATCCGGGATTCAGCATTCGAATATTTTCGAACTTGATGTGACCATTTCCTACATTAATACGGCAATGAGCACGCTGGCTGATGACGCGCAGAAAGTCATCACTGCAATGAAGGAGGTTGAGGAAGGGGCCGTTAACGGAACCGAACTTGTGCGTGAAGCATACGACCACATGAATAAAACCGACGAGCTCTATCGAGGCGTGTTCAACATCATACAGATGATTTCGGAAATAGCCGATCAGGTCAATCTCCTTTCTCTCAACGCATCCATAGAGGCGGCGCGCGCAGGTGAATACGGCCGCGGATTCGCCGTCGTGGCTGAAGAGATATCAAAGCTTGCGGACCGCACCGGATCCAACGTTAAAGAAATCACCACACTTATCAATTCCGGCAATGATGAGATACAAAAAAACATCCAGATCATCACCCATCTGCGCGATTCGTACCAATCGATCGTCGATAGCATCGAAAAAACCGCAATTACAATCACCGGCTTTATCGATATGATCGGAAAGCACGGGGACGATATCCGGAAAACACACGGAAAAATTGAATCCATCAAAGACTTTGCAAAAAACCTATCGGATTCCACCAGCAATGAAAAAGAAAATACCATTCGCATGTTTGGAAATATCGAAAACGTTAATAAAAACGCAGATGAATTCGTCAGCCATTCTTCCGCCCTTGCAGGTTCATCCGACCAGTTAAAGCAGATGGCACATTCTCTTATGGAGAAGCTTCAATTTTTCAAACTGAATTGAGCATAATTACCGCCTCCCCTTTTTATCTTCCTCGTGTCTGACGATAATATAATAAATCAACATGGAACGCTTCGAATACCGCAAAGGAGCATGGCGTGAAAATAAAATTTTTTGCAATAGCTGTCACCGCTATTTTTTTCATCGTTGCAATCTTTCAAATGTTTCCCATTTATCCCTTCGCAGGCGACGTGTTCTCTCTGTACAAATCGGGATATTTCAAGGAGCTCGACAGGCAGTTCGAAATCATCGCCGATGCGTTTGTGGGCATCAAAACAATGTCGCGCCCTGCATACGCATGGATCTTTCTTGAGGACATTCAAAACAAACATGGCATCAACATACGAGTGTACAATTCCCGCTCAGAGCGGGTCCGCGCGCCGGGAGAGGTGTCCGGGGGGGGTGACGATACCGTGATACGCATGAGCGCGTTACCTTCACCCTCATCGGTTTTTGAAATACGCGGAGATAGATATTTTTCAGCAATCCCTTTGAGCGCGGCGCCTCGATGCCGTTTTTGTCATTCACAACAGGAAAATGCGCTCATCGGGGTCATCACCTTCGAACGCTCATTTAACGCAACAGTATTTTACGGGAGGGAGCGCAGTGTAATTTTTGGAATTATCGCCCTGATCTTGGCACTTTTGCTCTACGGACTTATTCGCTGGGAACCCGATAAAAGAATCAAAGAAATATTTGACAAATGACCGTTGCATGCGCAATGGTTGCCTTCGGTTTAATGTCCCTCATGCGGTCCATTAAATACTCCCGCCGTATTGCGCGCGGCTGAAAAAATTTTATTAAACGAATGGCACATGGCACATAAACAGAACAATAAAACGCTTATAATTGTGGAATCGCCCACCAAAGCGCGGACAATCACAAAATACCTCGGAAGCAAATACATTGTGCTTTCGTCAATGGGGCACATAATCGATCTGCCGAAATCGCGGTTGGCGATCGACATCGACCACGATTTTCAACCGGAATACATCACCATGCGTGGAAGGGCAAAGCTTCTCAACGAATTGAAGAAAAACGCCTCGCTTGCTTCACGCGTATTGCTCGCAACCGACCCCGACCGGGAGGGTGAAGCGATATCGTGGCATCTTAAAAAAGCGCTCTCGGAAAAAAACAGCAACATTCAGCGAGTCGAATTCCATGAAATCACCGATTCGGCAATCAACGAAGCGATAGAGCATCCACGGGACATCAACTTGAATCTGGTGAATGCGCAGCAGGCCCGTCGGATTTTAGACCGCCTGGTGGGATATCATCTTAGCCCAATTCTCTGGAAAAAAGTCAAAAAAGGTCTTTCGGCCGGTAGAGTGCAATCGGTCGCCCTTTACATCATCTGTGAAAGAGAGAAGGAAATCGAATCTTTTGTTCCCTCCGAATACTGGACACTCGATGCACTTCTTTCCCATCACAACATAAAATTCCGTGCATCATTTGTTTCTTTTAAAGGTGATAAGGATTATCTCAAAAAAAAGGAACACGCTGATGAAGTCATCGCGCATCTGGATGGTAAAACATTTAAAGTTGTATCTGTCAGCAAAAAAGAGCGCAAGCGCCGTCCACAGCCTCCCTACATCACCAGCAAGCTCCAGCAAGATGCTGCAAACAGGCTCGGCTTCACTTCAGCAAAAACAATGATGGTTGCCCAACAGCTTTACGAGGGTGTTGACATTACGGGTGAAGGCCCCGTGGGACTCATCACCTACATGCGCACCGATTCTACGCGCATTTCGCCCATCTCATTGGAGGCGTTGAGAAAATACATATCCGCGCATTATCCGCCTGAGTATTTCCCTGAAACACCGAACATATACACCAATAAAAAAGGTGCGCAGGACGCCCATGAAGCGATACGGCCCACGAATGTCGCCCGTGATCCAGAATTGTTAAAAAAGGATCTCACCCCTGACCAATATAAGTTATACCGGCTCATCTGGAAGCGTTTTGTGTCATCGCAGATGACAGGCGAAGTTTCACTTGCCACCACCAGCCTTCTGCACGCCGGGGACTGTGAATTTCGAGCTTCGGGAAGCATCGTGCTTTTTGATGGATTCACTATTGTGGAAAAAGAGGAAAAAACCGGCCGAGATACTTTGCCTGAATTAAAAGAAGGCGATTCACCAAAGCTTCTGGATCTTGTTCCTGAACAGCACTTCACCAGCCCTCCACCTCGCTATAATGATGCTTCGCTGGTAAAATTTCTTGAAGAATCCGGCATCGGCCGACCTTCCACTTACGCACCGACAATCAACACGCTCATTAAACGCTTTTATGTCGTCCGACACGGTAAGCAGCTTGTTCCAACCATGCTCGGAAGAATCGTGAATGATATCCTCGCTAAATTTTTTCCGGTGCTCATTTCAATAGGATTTACCTCATCAATGGAAGAGAAGCTCGACCTGATTGAAGATGCAAAATCCGAATGGGTTGGAATGATTCGAGACTTTTATTTCCCCTTCATAGAAACAGTGAAACATGCCGAAGAGCATATTGAGGAGATAAAAGGCGTCCTCGATGAAGATACCGATTTCACCTGCGAAAAATGCGGCAAACCGATGAAGAAAAAGCTTGGCAAATACGGATTTTTTCTTGCATGTTCCGGTTTTCCGGAATGCAAAAATGCCCGTCCAATTCCTCTCGGTCAATGCCCCGTTGCAAATTGCGGCGGCAATGTTGTAAAACGCTCATCAAAGAAAGGGCGACCATTCTATTCCTGCACGAGATATCCCGATTGCACTTTCATAACTCGCGATGTCCCTGCTGAAAAGAGCTGCCCGCAGTGCGGCAGTGCGCTTTTCGTGAAAAAGAAAAAGGGAGGAGGCGAAACACTCTTCTGCCTCCGGGAAGGTTGCGGCTATCGCATCGATATTCTCAACGAGTGAAGCAATGACTGCGGAAATTGACCTTTTTATGGAATATCTTGCAATTGAAAAAAACTTCTCCGCAAAAACTATATCATCGTACAACAGCGATCTCATTCAGTTTTACAACTTTCTTGTTGAAAACACTTGCAGAGAAACCCAGGCCAATTACGAAACAGATGTGCGTATTGAAGAAAACGACATCGCCGTCGGAACAATTACAAAAACCGACATCACCTCATTCATTGAATTCTGCTACGATTCCGGCATGAAAAAAAGTTCAATCTCGCGCAAAATTGCATGTCTTCGATCGTTCTTCAAATTCCTTCACAGGAGAGACTTCATTAAGACAAATCCTGCGATCAATGTGCATTTCCCAAGAAAAGAAAAGCTCATTCCAAAATTTCTGCGTATAAATCAGCTTGAACTCCTATTCGACTTTCCTCACGATGATTTTCACGGAGCACGGGACAGAGCCATTCTGGAACTTTTTTTCTCAACGGGCGCACGTGTATCGGAAATAGCAAGTGCCCGCGTCATGGATCTCGATATTGCCGGGAGAAAATTAAAAGTAACCGGAAAAGGCAATCGCGAACGCATGGTATTTCTCACCGACAGCGCGGCAAAGGCCCTGAAAAAATATTTTACTATTCGAGAAAAGCATTTCGGAGAATCCGGCAGCACCATTTTTGTTAACCTCCGTGGAAGAGCTCTCACAGAAAGGGGTATTTTTCATATTATCGATATGCGAGCCAGGAATAAAGGCCTCTTTAGAAAAGTGTCCCCGCACGCACTTCGACACACGTTCGCCACCGAGCTCATCAACCGGGGCGCCGACATCCGCGCGGTTCAGGAAATGCTTGGGCATAAAAATATTTCAACAACCCAGATATATACCCATACAACAAAAGAGAGACTGAAAAAAGTATTCGAAAATTTTCATCCACACGGGAAGAAGAACCGCACCCAATGAAGCATTACGACGACATCGCCGCAGAAGATTACTACGAAATGGGTTATGCGTGGGCGCAGACAAAAAATTTTACAAAAGCAAAGGAATGCCTTGCGCACGCTATAGAGATGAATCCTCACTTTATTTACGCGTATATCACACTTTCCGAAGTTCTCTCGACAATGGGTAATTTTGATGAAGCGGCGCATGTCCTAAAAAAAGCATCAAAAATTGATCCTGCTTTTCATAGGCTCGAATATCTTCAGGCCCGCTGCCACTATAAAGACGGCAATTATCCTGCCGCACTTCGTGCAATCGAACGTGCGATTTCATCCTCACCCCAAAAATTGTACACCAAAACAAAACAACTAATCCTTCACGCGATGGACGTCGAAAAAGAAAAATAGAAAAGTCTTGACAATTCATCTGTACAATAGCCATTCCTATAATATAGAAATAATGCAGAAAGGCATGAAACGGCCAATAAAACAATATTTTTGCACCATCGCAAAATGTGTTGTTGTAATCGCTGCGCCCTGTTTTTTCACATCGACTTCAATAAGCGATTCAGTGCTTGAAAGCCCAATGCGTTTAAATGCTCCCGACATTTCCACCATTGATACAAATTGTTTTTTTGATACCGCTTCCTCCGAAGACAAAGTTCATTTTCTTCTTCCTGCCTCGATATCTTTACAATTCAATCGCAGACATCACGATACAGAAATACAAAATGAGTTAATTCTTTTACGCGCCATGGCGGCATCTCTTCAAAGAAAAATTGAGTTCGTAAAAAAATTTGGAACAATGAAAGACGATATGCTCCAACGTGCAGAGGAAGCCTTGCGCGAATTGCGCCAGATGCAGAACATTCTTGAATCTGAACATTTTCAGAGCCATAGATGATGATCAATTTTTCCCCCCGAAATCGTTTTTTTCTTTTTATGTGCATCAGCGCATGTATGCCCACCCCGCTCAATGCATGGCAGTACCAAACTCATCTGACTGCGGTGATCAATGCGTTTGAATACATGGGAGGCCAACTTGCAAGTGCGGATCAGACAAAAGCCGCACATTTCTTAAAAAATTTCGGCGGAGATGATATTCATATTATCATTGCCAGAAAAAGTGGAAACACCGACGAGTTTACCGATACATACGCAACATCGTGGTGGAACGGCAAAAGGGGAAACATCGATCTCGGATCGAAACGAATAAACATATCGACACTCTGGCATTTCCTCAGCATTACAAAACAGGGATGCTGCGGAAATGAATTCCCCGGCTTTTCCTTTTCTTTTGCACCACCTCGAAGCGGCACACACTACAATAAGCTACTGCGGGCTTTCTTGTTCAATCACAAAGTCGAAAATACCGGATTTGCAGGGTTTGGAATATCCATGCCAATTCGCCTCATCGGTCCGATTGACGCATATCGATTTCGAGGGCAGTCCACGGCATTTCGTGCATTTTATTCAATTACTCCCGAAAAAAACTATCTTCAACTCCAGAACACCATATTCGAACCATCTACCAATGCCGCCGCATTCTGGTACGCGCAGGCTATTGAAGGCACCAGAGTGGGCATGACTGACATCCAACACATTGGCTATCTTGGCCATGTGATGCATCTGGCAAACGATGCGACTGTCACGCATCATCTGTACAGCACGCTCGACCACTATCACGATGAATACGAACAGTTTGTGAATGATAATCTGCCTTCCCTGTACAGCGAAACAAAAGTCAACGAATTGATATCCCTTTTTTATAATTCGGCAGCAGGCAGGAAGTGCTTGAAAAACACCATGATTCGCGATATTATTCTTTTTTTTGCGCGGCGTTCGGCTGGAATGACCGCACCTCTATATAGCGATCTTTTCGAAGTCCGAAAAAACTGCGGCAAAGAACAATTTTGCGCATCTGTTGCCGAGAACGTTATAATAATTACCAAATATTATCTCGACATTCACTGTGAAAGGAATGATCGCGTCTTCTAATTTGCCTCAGCCGATATGCCTGTCTCAAACATCGTAAGCCACCAATACTCTTGACAAGCATTGCCCGCAATTGCAGAATGACTGTAGAATAAGTATAGAGTAATCATCGATTCTTGAAACAAAAAGCAATGATACGGATCGGAACACGTGGCAGTGAACTCGCCCTCTGGCAGGCACACTACATAGCGCGCAGAATTGGCGAAAACAAAACGGAAATAATCATCATCAAGACGAAGGGAGATCGCATTCAAAACGTATCATTCGACAAGATGGAAGGCAAAGGATTTTTTACAAAAGAAATCGAAGATGCGCTTCTTACAAAAAAAATCGATTGTGCCGTGCACAGCCTCAAAGATCTCCCGGTGGACGATACTTCCGGGCTTTCAATAGCGGCAATCACGCCTCGCGATGATCCTTCGGATGTGCTGCTGATACGAAGCGACCGCTACGATCCATCCGCTTCCATCCCACTCGTGAAAAGCGCCGTCGTGGGGACCAGTTCCCTGCGCCGGGCCGCGCAGATTCTTCATGAAATTCCAACTCTTACCATTAAGCCGCTACGCGGCAATGTGCCCACGAGAATCAAGCGACTTCGTGAAAAAAAATTCGATGCGATTATCCTGGCACGGGCGGGAATCTCCCGCCTCGATATAGACCTTACTGGTCTCATCGAATTTACTCTCCCATTCAGCTATTTTTTGCCCGCCCCCGGACAGGGCGCGTTAGCAGTGCAAGTACGCCACGAAGACATTCAGTTGCAAGAAGAGCTTTCATTTCTCAATGATTACGCAACCAGACGTGCAATTGCAGCCGAGCGTTCTTTTTTAAAAGAGTTTGGCGCAGGATGCCATATTCCACTCGGTGCACTTGCGCATACGGATAACTCCTCGGTCCATCTTAGCGGCGTGATCGCCTCACCAGATGGAAAATCGTTTTATCGCGCAAGCGCTACGGGGGAAAATCCAGAAATTCTGGGAAAGGAATTGGCCCGCACAATAAAAGAAATGGGAGCACACACAATACTATGAGTACAATCGGAAAAGTATATCTTGCAGGGGCAGGGCCCGGCGATCCGGGGCTTATTACCATCCGCGCGATTGAAGCTCTACGCGAAGCCGACTGCATCATATATGATTTTCTCGCAAATCCGGAACTCATTTCCGGGGAAAATAAGGAACTTATATATGTGGGGAAAAAAGGCGGCGACCACACCCTTCCCCAGGAAGAAATAAACCGGCTCATCGTTGAAAAAGCAAAATCCGGCAAGACCGTCGTCCGCCTCAAAGGAGGTGATCCTTACATCTTCGGCCGCGGCGGCGAGGAGGCGGAAGAGCTTGTACGACATGGTATTCCTTTTGAAATAATTCCCGGCATCTCATCCTTTTATTCCGCACCTGCCTATGCCGGCATCCCCGTCACCCACCGCGATTGGGCCAACCGTTTTGAAGTGATCACAGGCCACAGAAGAAGCGACGCGACGGAAGCTTTTGAAATAACTCTTCCCGATTATCAGCCGCACAAAACTTTTGTCTTTCTAATGGGAATGAAAAACCTCGGAAAAATTGCGCACAATATGATTTCAGAAAAAAAATTCCCCGCCAATACTCCTGCCGCAGTCGTATCATGGGGAACAACACCACGACAAATCACCACAACAGGTACGCTTGCCGATATAGCCGAACGGGCAGCCATTGCAAAGATTGCTGCTCCTGCAATCATCATCATCGGCGAGGTAGTGAATATGCGGAATACTCTTCGCTGGTTCGATACCCGCCCCCTTTTTGGGAAAAAAATCGTTGTTACCCGTACGAGAGAGCAGGCATCGGAACTTTCAAAAAAGCTTGCATCGCTCGGCGCTGACATTATCGAGCTGCCGACGATTAAAATACTTCCGCGCAATGAGAGACAAATCGATGAAGCAATAACCAGACTTCTCCAGTTCGATTGGGTGGTATTCACCTCTCAAAATGCGGTTGAATTATTTTTCAATCGATTGTCTGCGCATCGTCTTGATGCCCGCGCCTTTCAATCTACACGCGTGGCAGCAATCGGCCCGGCAACGGCCAAATCGCTTGCATCGCACGGCATTCTTTGTGACCTCATATCGGAAAAATTCGTGGCTGAATCGCTTTTAGAGGCAATGGAAAATCAAGGAATTCGGGGTGAAAAAATTTTACTGCCATGCGCTGCCGAAGCACGCGACGTGCTTTACGATGGCCTCCTTCGTGCAGGCGCGCATGTCACGCGAATTTTTCTCTACGATACGGTTCTGCCCGATGATCTTCCCGAAGAGATCATTCACATGTCCTCATGCGCCGACGTGGTGACTTTCACAAGTTCTTCTACCGCGAAAAATTTTTTTTCCCTCATTCAAAAATCATCCGCCATATTTGCATGCATCGGCCCCGTGACTGCTGAAACGGTGCGAAAGCTTGCCGGTGAACCTCAAATCGTTGCGGAGAACTACACGATAGACGGCCTGGTGGAAGCCATCGCTTCCTATTTCTCAAAAAAATCATAACGATTTTATTTCCGGCCTTCCCATTCCGATATATATCATATGAGGGCGTTGAAAAAAAATATCATATATAATGCCGTACTCTGTGCAATGCTGATGCTTCTTGCCGTAAGTTATTGTGCACCACCGCTTGTGAGAACAACTCGAGTTGCATACAGCCCAAAGATGCGCAGCAACATCGTACAGACTGCTCGATCCCAACTCGGCACTCCATATCGTTACGGCGGATCATCACCGAAAGGATTCGACTGCTCCGGCCTTGCCATGTACGTATACCGCAAGAATGGAATCGACATTCCTCGTACCGCTACCGACCAATTTTACGAAGGGAGGCGGATATCAAAACGCAATATTCAGCCCGGTGATCTCGTATTTTTCAGAATATCCGGAAGTGGAGTTTCACACGTTGGTATCTACGTCGGCCGCGGAAAATTCATCCACGCACCAAAACCCGGCAAAAAGGTCGGATACGCAAGCCTTGCTAAAACATACTGGTCACATCGATATCTTGGTGCGGTAAGCTATCTCAACTGATTTTTTTTCCCAGACGTTCAAGCATGAATTGATCGGTTTCCCATTCTTCAAGAAGTCGGTTATAGGCCTGAATGATACGCTGATAAGTAAGCAATCCCACCATTATTCCGTTTCCCCTTTTGTCCATAACCGGTAAAATCTCTAAATTTTGCTTTTCCATTGAAATGAGAGCATCTGACACGCGCGCACCAACGCTCACCGTTTCCGTTTCTGAATATATATCGCCGGCAATGAGAAGATCTACGAGATCCTGTGAAAGGAGAATTGTCTTAATATCATTGAGTGAAATTATACCGAGGGGGTGATTGTTTTTATTGACCACTACTACGCTGCCATGCTGCGAAGCTAAAAGGACATCAACAAGATTTTTAAATGGCGTTTCATATTTGACACAAGAATAATCCCTGTCCATGATATCCGCCACATGAATTTTTCCCAGCAAATCCACTTCTCGTCTCTTCGAGACATCGATTCCTTCTTCCAGCAGTTCTACGGCATACACTGTACCTTTGTTGTAGTAAATCGTTACCAGATAGGATATAATAGAAACGAGCATGAGGGGAAGGATGAATTTATAATCCCCTGTCGTTTCGAACACGAGCATAATGGCGGTGAGCGGAATTGAATTGATCCCTGAGAGCACCCCTCCCATCGCAATGAGCGCAAAAGTCACCGGATCAAGAGTAAAATCGAAAAACGCATTTAGCGCAAGGGCAAATGCATATCCGAGCATAATACCCATCACCAAAGCGGGTGCGAAAGTTCCTCCAAAGCCTCCGGCGCTCACATACAGTGCAACAAAAAAGATATTGAGGCATAAGAGAATCACGAGATCCGCAAGGTTGAAACGCCCCGAAACAACCTCTCCGAGTGTATTATAGCCGATGCCGAAAAGGCTGTAATATTTCGTGATGACGAAACCGAATACGATGGACAGGGGCACTAACTTTTTAAACTCATTTTGAATAGCCAGCTTCTCATCGATCAACACTTTAATTTTTCTTTTTACGCCGTGAAATGTGAGTGCCGTTATACCGCACAAAATACCTATTGCAAAGAAAAAAAACAAATCTTTAGGGCCTCCAGGATTGTAGTGCGGAATCAATATCGCCTGATGGCCCACCTGCACCGAGCGTGAAATAATATCAGCCACGACCGATGAGATGATGAGCGCAGAAAGAGACTGATTTTTTAAATCGCTCAGAAGCACCACTTCAATTCCGAAAAAGACGCCTGCGATGGGCGCATTGAATATTGCCGAGATGGCAGCGCCCGCCCCCGCGGCAGTGAACATCCGCATGTCCTTTTTTCCGAGCCCCAAAAGCTGCGACATTGCCGACCCGAGGCCGCTACCCATTTTCGCGGCGGGGGCCTCTGGTCCAAGCGGCGCACCTGTGCCGATGGTGATAATCGATGCAAAAAAATGAAAAACCGTTTTTGATATGGGAATATAGCCATTCCGAAGCAAAATGGATTTGATAATTGCCGTTACTGAACGGTCTTTCGATAGCTTCGGGAAAAGACGGGATGCTCCTGCAATGATGAGAGCGCCAACCAATGGAATCATAATAACGAGATTGCGGTTTAATCCCAGCAACGCGGTAAAATTTTCCGGCGCGAAGAAACGACGGGTTGCATCGAGGAGGTAGTTGAACACAATTGCGGCAAGCCCCGCAAAGGCGCCAAGAAGAGTCGAAAGGACAATCAAATACACATAATGAGCCATTTCGCTCGAAAAATATGTATTCCGCGCTTGCATGAGCCAGCGGAGAATTGCTGCTTTTTTTTCGTGTATCCCCTTTGTAATCATCCCGTGTAAACTTTTGAGACACGGGACTGAGGCCCATTTGTCAAGGGAAAATACTCACGATTCGAAATTTCCCCGCTACTATGAGTAAAAAGCTCATAATAAACAATACCATATACACGACAAATTTTTCTTGCACTATTCTCATACGATGGAGTATACTCCTGTACAGGTTGGAAAAATTGATACGAATCATAATTGAAAACAGAGGCACATCATGGCTGTCGATAAACGGCAATATCCCCGCGTGAAGCTTTTTAAATTCAGTGTGGAAGTATCGAAGAAAGGTGAGAATGCCTTTATTCCGGTCGAAGTGGTTAATATTTCCGCCGGGGGGCTTTGTTTTCTGGGGCGATCAATTCTGTATCAGGGCGATATGCTCGAATTCCGTTTCCCATTCAAACATAAAAACATCATCATGCCCGCCCGGGTGGTGAGAGTGAATGGGAGAGAAATCGGTGTGCAATTTATCTGCAGTCAGGATGAGATAACTGATTTTGTATCAGAATATAATGAAGAAATCCAGTCGATGGCTATTTCAACAAAAGAAAATATACATCTGATTCTCCCGGGTTATCACGCACAGAATGAAGGGAAAAATTCAATAGACAGCCTGCTCGATCTTGGACCCGAAACTAAACACTGAGAATTACAATTAAACTAGCCTCATCGTAGAGTCGTGTAGTCGATCACTGCGCTCTTATGTCGAGCCTGAAACAACTCTTCTCTATTCTGCAGTGCAAGTATAACGCGCAGATTGAAGAGCAAATGAAAAGCCCCATTCCCGGCGAAGTGCAATAACCTGATCGTGAGAAGGGAAGATTTTCTATAAGCCCAGAATACCCCCTACATATTCCTTCGATACTTACCACCTGCTTCATACAGCACCGCAGTCATCTGCCCGAGGCTTGCATAGCGTGCGGTTTCCATGAGCTGGGCAAAAATATTTTTACCCAATACTGCAGCCTCATGCAGCTTCGAAAGCGTTTCTCTGGCCGCTATTTCATTTTTATTGTGGAATTCCCTGAGATTATGTATCTGCTCCATTTTCTCATCATAACTTGCGCGGGAAAGCTGAATAGGTGTGTGCGCCTGTTTTTCCTCTGCATGCGGATTGCGGTATGTATTGACACCAATAATCGGAAGCTCCCCACTGTGCTTTTTGTGTTCGTAGAGAAGCGATTCATCCTGAATCATGCTGCGCTGATAGTGAGTTTCCATTGCGCCAAGAACTCCCCCGCGCATATTGAGCTCTCTGAATTTTTCCAACACCGCCTTTTCCACTTCATCGGTCAGCCATTCGATAAGAAAACTTCCCTGAAGCGGATTCTGATTTTTAAAGATTCCGTATTCCTTCCCTATAATGAGCTGAATCGCCATTGCCCTGCGCACCGATTCTTCCGTCGGTGTGGTCACCGCTTCATCGTACGAATTCGTGTGTAGCGAATTGCAATTGTCATTCAATGCCATGAGTGCCTGAAGCGTGGTGCGAATATCGTTGAACTGCATTTCCTGTGCATGGAGCGATCTTCCCGACGTCTGGATGTGGCACTTAAGCCTCTGGCTCTGCTCATTTGCACCATAGTGATATTTCATTGCAATCGCCCATATTCTCCGCGCTACGCGAATAAGCACATTGTATTCAGGATCCATTCCGCTTGAAAAGAAAAAGGAAAAGTTCGGCGCAAAATCGTCAACTTTCATTCCCCTGCTGAGGTAGTACTCCACGTAAGTAAACGCGTTTGAGAGCGTGAGCGCAAGCTGAGTGATCGGGTTTGCACCTGCCTCAGCAATGTGATAGCCACTGATGCTTACCGAATAAAAATTGCGCACATTTTTTTCAATAAAATACTCCTGAATGTCGCCCATCATCTTAAGGGCAAATGGTATAGAAAAAATGCATGTATTCTGTCCCTGATCTTCTTTTAGAATATCGGCCTGCACGGTACCCCGCACTCTGGAGAGCACATCCCGCGCAATTTTTTCTCGCTCCTCGTCTGTCACCTCGCGGCCGTTTGCGGATTTGAATTTTTCAAGCTGTTGGTCAATCGCCGTATTAAAGAAAAAGGCAAGCATCATGGGGGCGGGACCATTGATAGTCATCGAGACGCTCGTAGAGGGATCGCAGAGATCGAATCCCGCATACAGCTTTTTCATATCGTCTAAAGTGCATACGCTAACGCCGCTTTCGCCGATTTTCCCGAAGATATCCGGCTCTTCGCTCGGATCTTCCCCATAGAGGGTGATGGAATCGAAGGCCGTCGAAAGACGTTTGGCGGTATCATCGCGCGTGAGATAATGAAAGCGTCCGTTTGTGCGCGTCGGAGTACCCTCACCCGCAAATTGTCTTTTTGGATCTTCACCCTCCCTTCTGAAAGGGAAAACCCCTGCGGTGTAAGGGAAATAGCCAGGAAGATGCTCCTTGCGAAGCCAGCAGTATATATCCGATTCGCGTGAATATGAAGGGAGAGCAATTTTGGGGATGCAAAGTCCTGAAAGCGATGTTTCCTTAAGGCGCATCCCGATTTCCCTTTCACGTATGCGCAGGCTTATTTCATCGCCTTCATAGCGAGTTTTAATAGTTTTCCAGCTATCAAGAATATTCCTCGTTTCTTCGCTCATCAACTTCTCTGTATTCCTGATTTGATCCTGTATCTTCTCATCCTGCATTTCCTGGGCCGCAAGTCTCAGCGCTTCAATTTTTTCAAGAAGTTTTGCTTCATTTTCTGTCTTTTCGTGATATTTCAGAATTGTTTCAGAAATTTCCCACAAATACTGTTCACGCTGAACCGGGATGAGATTTGCAGACATGGCCTTGCTAAAATCCGTCCCTGTAAGTGCACATTCCGTTTTTGCAGGAAAGCCCTTGCTTTTGAGTATTTCAATTAATCGATCAAACATCAAATTAAGGCCGGGATCGTTAAAATTGCTCGCGGTTGTGGCAACGATTGGAAGTTGCTCATCCGGCATATCAAAACATCCTCTGTTCCGTCGATACTGCTTTCGAATATCTCGCAGGGCATCCATAGAGTTTTTATGGTCAAACTTATTGAGCACAATTAAATCCGCGAAATCGAGCATGTCGATTTTTTCAAGCTGGGTTGGGGCGCCGTATTCCGACGTCATCACATACACTGAACAGTCGCTGTATTCCACAACGCCCGCATCCCCCTGTCCAATACCAGGCGTTTCCACCATAATGAGATCGAATCCTGCAGCGCGCAAGATTGCGATTGAGTCGCGTATCGAAATTGTCAGTTCATTTCTCGATTCTCTCGTGGCAAGCGAACGCATAAATGTCCGTTTTGGTTCCAGAAAATTCATCCTGATACGATCGCCTAAAAGTGCACCGCCTGTTTTTTTTCTGGTTGGATCTATTGCAAGAATTGCCAGAGTTTTGTCGGGAAAGCGTAAAAGATAGCGCCGAATGAATTCATCTTCAAGAGAGCTTTTTCCCGAACCTCCCGTTCCAGTAAATCCGATTACGGGAGCTTTTTTCGCAATCGCTTTTATTTCCTTTCCGATGGTACGATACACCTCGCGCTTTTCATCATAATCTTTTTCGGCAATTGAAATAAGCTGGGTGATGACAAAGCTGTTTCGCGCACAAAGCTTTTCCTTCCAGTCTTCCGGCAACTGCGGAATGGTAACCTGTGAGGCCCGGGTTATCATATCGCGAATCATTCCCACAAGGCCAAGCCGTTGTCCATCTTCAGGCGAATATATCTTTTCAATGCCATATCGCTCAAGCTCCCGAATTTCATCGGACACGATAACCCCGCCACCACCGCCGAAAATTTTTATATGCCCCACACCATGCTCTTCGAGGAGATCCTTCATGTATTTAAAAAATTCAATATGCCCACCCTGATACGAACTCACCCCAATAGCCTGCACACCTTCCTGAATAGCCGCGTTGACTATTTCTCTCGCAGAACGGTTATGGCCTAAATGAACCACTTCGGCACCTTCCTGCTGCAAGATTCGCCTGATGATGTTGATGGCCGCATCGTGGCCATCGAAAAGCGATGTGGCAGTTACGAAACGAACTTTCCGTACATGAGCCGCACCATCCGTTTTTTTCTTCATGGTGGATTCCTTCTACGTTTTATCGATCGTGCCGAAAGCCCCGCACAATCAGTCATGGTATGAACAGAACGCAAACCACAATAGCGAACATTGTTCGCACTGTCCACCTGTCTTTTTGGCTGTCAACCAGGATTTACACGTTGCATACCCAAAGGCAGATATTTTAACAATGTTACCCCAAAATATGATATACTGATAATTTCGCAATATCATTTTTTTAAAACATTCATGATTTTGTTATTGCAAAATTTTTTTCCTGCATTAATCTGCATCTTTCGCATGCTACATTTGTGCAGTGTTTTTTACCGGGAAGAAATTTTACGATAGCAGAAATTACAATGAATCCTGACAAAATCGACAGGGAACTACTTGTTGGCCTTCCGAAAAGAATTTTTCGCTATACCGACCTTATTGCCTACACGGTCAACATTCCCCTCACCCTCATTGCCGTGCTGTACATGCTTGATCTTTCTGCAGGCAATGCGGCACTTTTATGTGCAATAGTCGCAGTTCTCGTTGCAATTGCGCTTTTTCTTACCAGAACGCAACTGCGCGCCCACCAACACCATACTATCAATCATTGAAGGCATCAACCGCATATCAACCATGATGGAAGAGATAGGGCGCAACATGTCCAACCAGAAATCAATAAGTTCATCTGTCCATGAAAATGCTATAACGGTGCAAAACCGTGCCGAAGAAATTACATACAGCACTGATGCGCAGAAAAAAGCGATGGATGAAATCGTTAAATCAATTTCGCACATCAACGAACTCACGCAGGCAAATGCATCAGGTGCGGAGGAAATCTCCGGAAGTTCGGAAAATCGTGCGGCGATGGCAGAGACACTCAAAGAATCATTTGAATATTTTAAGTTGTCGGAGAAAAAATAGGGGAAGCAAACGCGCTGGTGTTACGGATGAAATCTCATGTATAGGTCCGGATTTCACCATCATCTTCATCATGGATCAAAACTATCACTTCAATTTTGCTCATTTCATTGAATTCCTCCTATAATTAGAGTACCTCTAAAACCTATCGAAAAGAATGTTCCCTCGTGGGCACAAATTACAGGGAAAAAACTACGTTTTTTGATATCATGTAACATAATAGAATTGGTTTTTAGAGATTCCCATAAATATTTGTTGCAAAATCACGCATATCGTATGTGTTTTGTAGCATAATTATTAAAAGGATGTCGTATGCTGTCTATTTTCCAGAAAGGCGGCCCGCTGATGTGGCCGATTTTACTGTGTTCCATAATTGCAATGGCGATTTTCATAGAACGTATGATTGTTCTTTTCAAAGCAAAAAAATATGCGCGCACTCCTATTGAGGCATATCAAACTCACCGAAGATCGAGGATTTCAGATACTCAATCATACAAAGCGGTTGGTATTGTCCACGACCTGATGGAATCAATCGGGGGTACTTTCGCTGCAAGGGAAGATGCTGAACGCGTACTTATCAGACAGGCTACCCTCTATATCCGAAGTCTCGAGGAGCGACTCAACTGGCTTGCCATCATCGGGGCTATTGCGCCACTTCTGGGCCTCCTCGGAACGGTCACAGGTATGATAAAAGTGTTTATGGGAATCCAGAGCATGCAGGGACAAATTAACCCGTCGGCCCTTGCCGGTGGCATATGGGAGGCGCTCATCACCACCGCAGCCGGCCTCATTGTCGCAATACCCACAATTATCGCATACCATTTTTTTGAAGATCGCATCGACGATTTGACTGGTGAGATTAAGGATCTCATAGGCAGTCTTCTTGAAACGAAGCTATGATGATCGAACGCCGAAAAAAAATATCTGTAGAGCTAAACATCGCACCTCTTATCGATGTTGTATTTCAGCTTTTAGTTTTTTTTGCGCTCACGTCATATTTTGTTGCAAATCCCGGCATTGAAGTATCTCTGCCGGGTGCAGAGAGCACAGTTGATGTCCAGAAACAGCACACAATCGTGTTCATCACAAAGGAAGGATCGGTCTTTTGCAATTCAAAAAAAGTTGAGCCTGCTGCATTGCGCAATATGTTGCAAGCCCTGCCCTCACACTCCAAAACAGTCATACTCAAGTCAGATGAATCGGTATCCCTCGGCCTTGTAGTGAAGGTCATCGATTCAATAAAACAGGCAGGCATTCGTGATCTTGTAATTGCCACTACAAAAAAGGAAGCAAAATGAAGAAAGCCGGTTCACATCGCCTGTTCCTTGCTGCAATCGGCATTTCTCTTCTGCTGCACGGCGCAATTCTTTTCGCCTCGTATCGAAAAATCGATCTTTTGCGTGTTCCAATCCCTCTACACATTTCCATCCGCACACATGAGGTGCTTCCTTATGTTAATACCCCTTCAGAAATAACTCGCGTAAAACGAAGTCCATCTAAAAGTGATGAGGGTACAACCATTGCTACCACTGCTCACCCCGCTTCATTCATCGAAGATAGCGAGTCAAGTGCGCTTCGCTATACCGACATGATTCGCCAGAAAATTTATAGCGTTTTGACATATCCCCCCAAAGCCCGGGAAGACGGTATAGAAGGTCGCACAGTCATCCGATACAGCCTTAACAAAAATGGTGAGCTGCTTTCAGCAGAGGTGGTGCGCTCTTCTGGCTTTGCGATTTTGGATGACGAAGCGCTTCGTGCAATTCATCGTGCCTCTCCATTCCCGAAAATACCGGCCTCATTCAACAAGTCCCAACTCACCCTGATTCATGGGCTCACTTTTGAGCTGAAATAGAAAATTTTTAAGCAGCAAAGATTATTTTGTCTTTCGCCTCACCGGCGAATGCGCTGCATCTTTCGATTCAATGGCTTGTTTCTGGGTATGTAATATTCGCGATATTAATAATATCCGGTATGATGACAGGCTTATACGACAATTCGACATTGATCGAGAAAAACTTCCGCCATTGAGAAATTCTACTGATATTGCGGGAAAGATTTCTACTAAAGCCGCAAAAGAACTATGTCTCCCGTCGAATGTCCACGTCGTTATGGGTGCGGCTGATCATCAGTGTGCACTGATCGGTTCCGGCGCAGTGCGCGACTTTGAAGGACATCTCTATATCGGCACTTCCTCCTAAATCGAATGCCTTCTTCCTGATAAAAAAACCGACCCGCTTCACAGCATTGCCACTCTTCCCTCAGCCATACCGGGAAAATACCAATGTATCAACGAGCAGGATGTTGCCGGAGGAGCACTTTCGTTCTTGAAGGAAAACATCCTCTTTCATAAAAACATCCCTGGACATCGATCAGAAATCCATGACCCATACTTAAAGATGGATCAAATCGCGCAAGAAGCTCCTCCCGGTTGCGATGGGCTCATCATGACCCCATGGTTTAATGGCGAACGCAGTCCGGTTGACAGCACGACTCTTCGCGCGGACCTTATTGCAATGCTCAATGTTGCCGCACCATAACATCATTCCCATTCAATGGTGCTTGGTGGTTTCGAAGAAATATCAAGCACTACACGATTGATCCCCTTCACTTCGTTGATGATCCGGTTTGAAATGCGCCGCAACAACTCTTCGGGAAGATATGCCCAGTCGGCTGTCATCGCATCCACGGAAGTCACAGCGCGGATTGCAATGACGTTCTCATAGGTGCGCTTATCCCCCATCACTCCGACGGAACGAACCGGAAGATAGACTGCAAACACCTGCCAGAGGCTGCGATAGAGACCTGCAAATTTTATTTCTTCCACCAGGATATCATCTGCTTCCTGCAAAATTTTCACCCGCTGAGGCGTTACCTCTCCGATGATTCGTATGGCAAGTCCTGGACCTGGAAAGGGATGACGGTACACGAGCTCTTCGCTCATGCCAAGTTCCAGACCAAGTTCTCGCACCTCGTCTTTGAAAAGCTCCTTAAGCGGCTCAATCACTTTACCGGATTTGATGAGCGTGAGGATTTCCGGTACACGATTGTGATGGCTTTTTATGGTGTCAGATGGCCCCCTGGTAGAAACAGACTCGATGACATCGGGATAGAGGGTACCCTGTGCAAGATAATCAAAACGGCCAATTCTCTTTGCTTCTGCCATAAATACATTGACGAATTCCCGCCCGATAATTTTTCTCTTTTGCTCTGGATCTTTGACGCCTTTGAGAAGAGAAAGAAATCGCTTTGATGCATCTACATATATGAGATTGAGTTTCATGTGCCGCTTAAAGCGCTCAATCACCTTTTCATGTTCATTCTTCCGCAGCACACCGTTGTTCACGAATACGCAATAGAGCTTTTCGCCGATTGCTTTCTGTAAAAGCATTGCCGTAACAGAAGAATCAACCCCTCCAGAGAGTCCTAAAAGCACAGTGCCATCACCCACCTCCTCCTGAATCGCCTGTACGGATGATTCAATGAACGATTTCATTGTCCATGATGGTATAAGTTTACAGATTTCAAAAAGAAAGTTTTTTATTATTCGCTGACCGTTAACAGTATGATACACTTCGGGATGAAACTGCACTCCGTAAATATTTTTTTCAATATTCTCAATTGCAGCTATTTCCGCATTTTCGGAGCTTGCCACAATTGAAAATCCATTTGGCGGGTGGACCACTTTGTCGCCATGGCTCATCCAGACGGTCTCTTTATTCTTCAATCCACGGAAAAGCGGACTTTCCCTTTTGATTTCAATAATCGCCCTCCCGTATTCCCTGCGTTCAGCACTTTCTATTTTTCCTTTGAAATGCTTTACCAGTGCGCAAAGGCCATAGCAGATACCGAGTACGGGTACACTTAGGTTTAAAATTTCTTTTTGAAGCTGGGGAGCATCTTTTTCGTATATTGATGATGGGCCGCCGGAGAGTATAATTGCGCTTGGCTTTTCAGCATAGATTTCTTTCCATGGCTTATGGAATGGAACAATTTCAGCATACACCTTGTGTTCACGTACTCTTCTGGCAATGAGTTGAGTATATTGCGAACCAAAATCGAGAATGATGACTTTCTGAACCGGTTTACCGATGCCACCTGTGATCATTTAAATTCTCCAAACTCTTTCAGGTAATTTTTATATCCGACTTTCTGAAGTTTTTCATTACGCGCCATAACCTTCTTCGACTGCACACTACGATAATTTTCGAGTGATACAGAAAGTGCTGGATTTGATAGAGCAAGGATGGAAATTGCAAAAAGGGCAGCATTGATTCCGCTCGATTTTCCTACCGGCATAGTTCCAACTGGTATACCAGAAGGCATCTGCAAGATAGAAAGCACCGAATCGAGTCCACCCAAAAGTGCTGTTTCAATCGGCACACCAATGACTGGCAAGGTAGTATACGAAGCAACAACGCCAGGAAGGTGCGCAGCGCCACCTGCTGCGGCAATGATTACCTTCACACCGCGTTCTTTAGCAGTTTTTGCCCAGGCTTTCGTTTCTTCCGGCGTGCGATGCGCTGATGAAACGACGACTTCAAAAGGAATATTAAACTCCTCAAAAATTTCAAAGCATTGTGCGATTTTTTGCATATCGGAATCGCTTCCCATAATGATTGCAACTTCAGGCATTCTGTTTTCTCCAAATATTAGTTTCTCCGTAAATTATTTTGTATATATTCAAGGTCAAGTGTTTTGAGGAGTGCGATACTAAATGTTTAATAATAAGAATGACAAAATAATATTTATGCCACATAAACATCTGGGTGTGTATTAGAGGTATTTATAACATTATTGGTATAGGTTTTGTGCTTCAGCATGTGTTCTTCTGTACATATTCCCACATAAATATACAACCAATGTAATTATGTTTATTAAATTTTAACATATAATACCGATGGGCTTTATAGTTATGCCATATGTGGTCATTAAATAATCCTTTTTTGTCAATAAATGTCAAAACTGCTTCTGCAATCAAACGCGAAACCGATTTCTTATGAACCTTCCGCAAATCAATCAAAAACTCATATTCCCCATCAAACCATGTAACCTGAAGACATTTCCGCATTTTTCCCCTTTCCTGATAGCGTACTGCCTTACCCTCAATTAATTCATGTTTCATTCTTTTCGAAAAATAGCGCAAAAGCGGAACAATTATATCCTCAATTTTCACTCCTTTTTGTTCGGCCGACTTTTGCAATCTTTGAAAAACTTCATCACTAATATTAACACTTGTTCTAATCATACATATCCCCCGCGATAAAATTTTTGGGGAATCGAAAATAAGTAAAATGTTCTCCCCACTATTAATACGCGTAAATTTAATAAAAAATAAATTTTTTTGTATTTGCTTGACAAAAAATCATTCATTATGATTTGTATCATAGTTGATACAAATATACATTTAATAAACACTTCTAACCTGGATGCTTATGACAATGCATGGCAATGGTATTGTGAAGATTAAACTCGATAATGCCCAAATACCCCTGCACTATCAGATTGCCGATTATCTCATGGTGATGTTTGAAAAGGGCGAGCTCTCATTCGACGCACAGATTCCACCGGAAGAGGACCTTAAGGATCTGTTCGGCGTAAGTCGAACAACTGTCAGGCGCGCAATGGAACATTTGCTGCATAAGCGCCTTGTGCACAGAAAGCAGGGAAAAGGAACATTCTGGACTGAATCCGCAAAAGAGCTGAAATATGAAAAGTTGGCAGGATTGAATCGGCAGATTTTCAGTATCAGCAAGGAAACCAAAGTGTGTGTTCTTTCTAAAAGAATCGAAAAATGCCGTGAAGACATTGCCGCACTTCTTCAATTACCCACAGGGAGCGATATTGTTATTTTTGAACGCCTTAGACTGCTCAACGAAAAGCCAATGAGCCATACAACGAACTATTTACCATTAAGAATTGGTTCTCACATTAAGGAATCACATCTTGAAAAAAAGACCATGCTTGAAACGCTTGAAGAAGTCGTGAAACTAAAACTGGGTACCATAGAACATGAAGTTGAAATCACCCGTGCAAACTCCGAGATATCGGAGTTGTTACATATTCCCTCGCTCAGTCCGGTACTCACTATCCGAACATCGGTTTTCGGCAACGACGGCAAACCAATTGAAGTGGTCTGGACGCATTTCGTCGAGCATATGTATAAATTTAAAGTAGTGCTTGGAAGATAAACAGCACACAAATCCATTTTTGTTCGGCGTAATCATTGCTTCTTCAAAAAAAGGGGCAATATACTTTATAAAATGAAAAGGAGCAAAGAATGAAAGGAGCGTATCAAAAAGCGTATGATGAATCCATCAAAAACCCAGAACAGTTCTGGAGTAAAGCCGCAGAGGATATTCACTGGATTAAAAAGCCGGCGAAAGTACTCGATGATTCGAATAAGCCGTTTTATCGCTGGTTTGTTGGCGGTGAAATTAACACTTGCTACAATGCCATCGACCGGCACATAGAAGCCGGGCGCGGCGATCAGACAGCAATCATTTACGATAGTCCTGTCACAAACACAAGCAAACAAATCAGTTACCGCGAGCTGCTCGAACAGGTATCGAAATGCGCCGGGGCAATTCAGGAACTCGGTGTCAAAAAAGGCGATCGTGTTATCATCTACATGCCAATGATCCCCGAAGCGGTTATCGCAATGCTTGCCTGTGCACGAATTGGCGCAATTCATTCAGTTGTTTTCGGAGGATTTGCTCCACACGAACTTGCTATCCGCATTGATGATGCAAAACCGCACATTATAATTTCCGCTTCAAACGGAATTGAGGGCCAGAAAATTATCGAATACAAGCCGCTTCTCGATAAGGCAATCGAACTTGCAAAACACAAACCTCAAAAATGCATCATCTATCAACGCGAGCAGGTAAAGGCTTCGCTTATATCCAATCGCGATATAGACTGGAATGAGGTGGTGCCAAAGGCAAAACCCGCCGACTGTGTGCCAGTAGCTTCTACCGACCCTCTTTACATCCTGTATACTTCCGGAACAACGGGAATGCCGAAAGGGGTGGTGCGCGATAATGGCGGTCATGCGGTGGCGCTTCGATGGAGCATGAATAATATTTACGATATCAATCCGGGTGAAGTATTCTGGGCCGCTTCCGACGTCGGCTGGGTGGTTGGCCATTCGTATATTGTATATGCTCCTCTCATCACTGGAGCCACCACGATTGTATACGAAGGAAAACCCGTAGGCACCCCCGACCCCGGTGCGTTCTGGCGAGTAATCTCCACCCATAAGGTAAAATCGCTCTTTACCGCCCCTACTGCATTCAGAGCCATTAAGAAAGAAGATCCCAGCGGACAATTCCTGAAAAAGTATGATATCTCATGTTTCAAGAGGCTATTCCTTGCCGGCGAGCGCCTCGATCCCGACACCTACCACTGGGCATCGGATATGCTCAAAGTCCCCGTTATCGACCACTGGTGGCAGACAGAAACAGGATGGGCAATTGCAGCAAATTGCGCAGGACTTGAAGAACTTCCAATTAAACCGGGCTCTCCAACCAAACCCGTACCCGGCTATCAGGTCGATATACTCGATAATGATGGCAAACCGCTGCCCGCAAATACAGAGGGAATCGTTGCAATTAAGCTCCCCCTCCCTCCAGGGACGCTCCCCACGCTCTGGCAAAATGATGAAAAATTCAAGGAATCCTATACTGACCCATTTCCTGGATATTATTTCACCGGCGATGGCGGTTATAAGGATGAAGACGGCTATCTTTATATCATGGGACGGGTTGATGATGTCATCAATGTAGCAGGGCACAGGCTCTCCACCGGCGCCATGGAAGAAGTAATCGCTACGCATCCTGATGTTGCAGAGTGTGCGGTGATCGGTGCCGCCGATGATTTTAAAGGCCAGCTCCCTCTCGGATTCGTGGTGCTCAAAGCAGGGGCAACAAAAGATGAAAAAACAATCGTCGCCGACCTCGTGAAGATGGTTCGTGACCAAATCGGCGCAGTTGCGGTATTTAAAACGGCGATGGTGGTCAAACGCCTGCCAAAGACACGATCAGGAAAAATTCTCCGCTCTACAATGCGAAAAATCGCCGATGGACAGGATTACTCCATTCCTTCAACTATCGATGACCCCGCTATACTGGGAGAAATCGAAGAAGCATGCAGAAGTATCGGGTATGCTAAGAAAAATTAAAACCGGCGTTTTACGCGGAGCCGAATAAAGTCGTCTCCGCGTAAGATTTTCCCTTTTTTAAGGAATAATTGAACTTCTAAAACTCTTTAATTTTATATTCCCATGTAGAAATTTTCGATGAGTTAAAATTTTATTGTTTATTTCATGTAAAAAAGATGAAAGCGTTTTTCGGGAGTAGTGTTGATATTAAGAGTGCTTCCGAAATCAAAACATTATTGGAATCTCATAAACTACTTTCCACTCTGCAAAAAGACCATCATAGAAAGAAATCTATTTTTACCATTGTTGCGCTTAAAAGTAACGTAGTGGCAAAAAGCTTCTCGATGTGTGCATATATCCACTGGCGCAAGTAGCAGTGTTGCCATACACACCACTTTTTTTAAAAAAATTTTTATCTTCTGGCTGATTTCATCGTATTAATGGGTAGAAGGATATT
>DYLV01000158.1 GCA_020721925.1 Leptospira biflexa | reverse complement strand
GTTTTTCGATTGTGCTTCGCGCATGACATCACACCCCCTCCGATACCGCGCATCTCGATACTGCTCCAATTCCTTCAATCCGGCTTGAAACGCATTGCGTATCTCGCTTTTTGATATCCCATACGGCGCGAAAATTCGATGCAGTTCATCTACAATCACCGAATTCCCATCGCGAAAATCAATTACCGGAGAAAGAATTGATCTTCCGAGATCAAGCGAATCCGCGATTGAAGCAATTGAAATGGTATAGGGGCAAAATACACGCGGCATGCCGTTTTTCTGTTTTTTTTCGCTGATAAGTGATGGGAAAAAGAGCATATCGACTGCCTCGTTTTCCGCAAGCAATGCGAAATGCGAAAGTGCGATTTTTACCGGAAAACAGAAATCCGTGCGCGCGATGCGCACCGCCTTTTCACGAAGCGCTTCGCTGGACAGCTTCGACACAACCACCTCAAAGCCGAGATAAGAAAAAAATCGTTTCCAGAGAGGAATATAATGAAATATAGAGAGCGCAAGAGGAATGCCGATAGTGCCTCTTTTAACGCCGGGCGAGGCAGGCGATTGGCCGCCTTCCAGTAAAAGGCGATATGCTGTTTTAAAATGACTTTTCCCTCTCGCAGCATTGGAAATTCCTTCCTCGCGTCCGCAGAGATGGCCCCACGACACTCTTTGCCCATCGGAAAGGCATGCAGTCGTAATTGTACAATGATTGGCACAATCGGTGCACGCGCTGCGCTCAAGCTTTACCTCTTTATCAAGTGCATCGAAACCCCGAAACGAGCTCTGTGAGTGTGTTTTTTCACGGGCAATGAGCGCAGCGCCGTATGCTCCCATAACGTGACAATGCTTCGAGACAACAATTTCTTTCCCGGTGAGCATTTCAAACGCCGCAATGAGCCCTCTGTTTCGTGCCGTGGCACCTTGAAAGAAAATCTTTGCGCCGGTAATCGGTCTCGTGCCTACCACGCGGTTGAGATAGTTTTTTGCGATAGATACCACTACTGCCGCCAGCACCTCCCGGCGCGAATATCCGCTTCGAAGATGCGCATTGATGTCCTGTTCCATAAACACCGTACAGCGGTCCGAAGCCGCCGGGGCGAGAACTCCAATGACAGAGTCGCCGATTTCCCTCACTCCAATTCCCAGACGCTTTGCCTGCTCCTCTATAAAACTGCCTGTTCCCGCCGCGCAGACAAAGTTCATATTGCAATCTACTACCATTCCTCCTTTTCCCCTGATGTATTTCGAATCCTGCCCGCCAATTTCAAAAATTGTTTCGATCGAACTATCAACAAACCGCGCCCCCTTGAAATGTGCGGTGATTTCATTGACAATCACATCTGCGCCGATCACCGATCCCACCAACCGACGTCCGGAACCCGTTGTGGCGCACGCACAGATGTGCGGCAGCGCGCGGTCAAAAATCTTCTTTAATATGGAAAAAAGGGCCGCAGTTGCACCGAGAGGATCGCCTCCCGTTCGCGTATAGATATCCGTAATTACATCCTTGGTGTGTGCATCGAGCAGCACAAGTTTTGTACTGGTGGAGCCGATATCGATGCCGAGCACCGCCTGCCTGCATAGAGCCGGATCGCGATGGATGCGCACTTCACAGCCATGCGTCTCATAGTCGATGATATCCGTTTCGTTCGCACACGATGAAATTACAATTTC
The DNA here is from genome assembly GCA_020721925.1 of Leptospira biflexa. Classification (GTDB taxonomy): domain Bacteria; phylum Spirochaetota; class UBA4802; order UBA4802; family JAGODF01; genus DYLV01. Next base: position 4,763 of record DYLV01000158.1, on the reverse strand, counting down.
CAGCTTTCTCGGCGCCGCATCTTTTTTTTCTACACCCAGCAGAGTTTTACCCGGAGTGTCAGATTTATCGGCAAGAAGCGCGGCTCCCAATGCAGAAAGAAGATGTCCCGACTCGTGAAAGCGCGCAGCGGGTAGAAGCTTTGAAGTCCAGAAGCGCACTGCGCGATTGAGAAAAATGCCGCCAATAAAAAGCACCTCGTCTTCAGGCAGCTGCCCCCGAAAAACGGATTGCAGCATCGTCATCGAAACGCCGCGACAGAGCCCCGACCATAGTGCGGCAGGACCATATCCCTCCTGCTGGCGATGGACGACATCAGATTTTGCAAATACCGCACAGCGCGTGGCGATGCGCGGAGGATTTTCATCAATCGCAAGCGAATTTACATCATCATAGGTAAATCCAAGGCGATGCATCTGCTCATCGATGAACGAGCCGGTTCCTGCGGCACACAGAGTATTCTGACGGTACGACACAAATCGCATATCATCATCAAGGCCAATGAGGCCGATGGTAGACGCACCCACGCATACCACATATCTGCATCGCACACCCACAAAGCACAGGGCAGCAATCGCCGACGCGACTTCATCAACCCGCGCGGTTTTATCATACATAGCCGTCAGAAGACCGGCATGATTGCCCGTGAGTGCAAGGCCATCTGACGGTGCAATACCACTCACAAATTGTTCCGGCTCACCAAAGTGCTCTTTGTATTCGGTTGAATATATACTGCCATCATCGCTCAGACAGGCGATTTTAATGAATTTGCTCCCGCAATCAATACCGTATCGCATATTGGCCCCACAATGGTGATATTTTGAACAATCTCAGGCTCTGACCCCTTGTCCCAGCTACAGAGGTGCTCTGACCCCTTCCTTTTTACCACGTGAGGCTCTGACCCCAAAAAATTCAAACATATTTTTAAAAAATGTTCGAAATAATACATAATTTCAATATTTATCTTGTTGGTATTATCGCGGATTGTATGCGGGTCTCGTGCCTTCGTATCACAAGCCCATTTTCGGACAATGTTTCACCCTGATGTGCGGAATCCATAAAACGCGGTATGTGATCTCTCGCGAATGCGTACCAATCATGGAGGGATCAACACCCGAATACGAGCACTCTCTCATCAGGTTTCTTTTCGCACACTCAGCTTCCCCGGCATGATGCGCTGTATTGGAATTGGTTTTGGTTTCACCTCTGCAATGCCCTATGCGATTGTGCCCGACGCGGTTGAGTATGACTCTCTTCTTTCAGGCGCGAGAACCGAAGGAGCATTGTATGGAATGCGGACATTCTCAATTAAAATCGGTCAGGCAATCGCAGGATTTGTGCGTTCTTTTACAGGCTGCATCGAGAACGCTGCGCAGACGCCTCTAACAAAGGTGGAAATTCGCTTGCTTTTAGGCTCAATACCTGCGGCGATCTTTATTACCGCCATAATTGTGCTCTCTCTGTATCCCATGACTGCCGCACGCTATGCGCAGATCCTTGAGGATATTGAAATGGAGGATAAAAGATCATAATCACTGCACGGCACCGGTTATCTTTCTTATGAAGGCGGCCTCTTGCATGCTGAAAGGCGCGCCAGCCTTTCGTGACCGCCGTGCGCGGGATGAAATTACATCCCACAATTCATCCCTGCCTCCGGTACCACTCTCATGCCCGATCGGCAATCCATCGCGCATTTATGTATTCTTTTTCGATTGCGATGATTGTTCTTTCAAGACCATCGACCATACCTCTTGCTGAAGCACACACCCCGTACACGGTGTTTTGCTGTGAATACAACAACATATCAGCGTATTACATTCCGCACTTAATACGTTCTCAACATGACGCCGGCAATTACCCGAAAATCATACAAATAATCTGCTGTTCTATCGGTAAAGATAATAAATTTATTTGCATATATTTCAGCCAGGCCCTGCACGAACAAATCGATAAAACGAGCCACGCCGATTTTCATCTGAAACCCCGCAGCGAAGCCGTACATATCGTAATTCAAATACTCCGTGACCTCCAAACTGGAAGAAGTCTCCATCTCTCCAAAAAACTCACTTTTTCTGATATGCATAAAGCTCATACCGGCAAGAAGCCCCATGCTGAAATGATCAATCGGCAAAGAAGCGATGAAATAAAACGGCACCACCCAATTCTCTGTGCGCGCTTCAATGGTATCGGATCCTTCCATGGTCAGATCAATGTAGTTGATTCCATACCATAAACCCGATTGCAGCGAGAGTACCTCATTGCATCTGTACTCGGCAACAACACCAATGCCGTAACCGTTCCCGCCTTCCCAATCAACAGTGCCTCCCTCAACAGTCAAAAAATCATAATAGCCTGCATACATTCCCGCACCAAGCGAAATTGCCGGCGTTTGTGTGTGATTGTTCTGCGCAAGCGCGACACCGGCCAAAACAGCATTTAAAAGCAAAATTGCATTCATATATTTCATCAAATTTCGCACGTATTCATTTCTCCCTTGCATACATCACGCATGTGCCATCGAAATGCGAACCCGATTCGATAGAAATATCCGGCGTCACCAGATCTGCCCTCGTGATGCTTTTCTTATAAAGCTCAATGCGCTTTTCGGCACGTATTTTTCCATTCAACTTTCCATAGACGGATACGATGCCCGATTTAATATCCGCACTCACTATTGCATCCTGACCTATGATGAGATGCCCATCCGATTCAATTTTTCCTTCAAAATTGCCTTTGATTTTAAGGGAATGTTTAAATGTCAGCCGCCCTTTCAGCTCAATATCGTCGGAAATCACTGTATCGATTTTATTTTCATCTTCAATGATATCTTTTGCTTCCGCCATCGTATCCTCCCATCATACATAAGCCTGCCATATTATCCAATCACCTGGTTAAATGATAGAAAAAGCCTTCGGCTATGTCAAATAAAAAGATGAAAAATGTTGAAAAATCGATCTCCCTTTAAAAGGCACACGGCGCTTTTGGATACCCAAAAGCGCCGTCCGATGAAGCCCTCAGCCCTTATGGTAAACGCATAAAAATATTCCTTGCAAAAAAAAGCCGCCCTGATATCACCACCCAAAAGTTAAAAGGAGCCCCAGATGGAAGAAATTCTGAAAAAAGCAAACGAGCTCGGACTCATGATACAGGGAAGCGATCTTTATCAGCGGTTCAACGAACTTTCAAAAAAAATCGAAGCGGATCAGGGCGCACGAACACTTTTAGAACAATATATCTCCTACAACGAAACGATCATGGAAAAGGAAGAAAAAGGGCTTCCCATTGAAGTTGACGAAAAAAAGAAGCTCGAAGAGCTGGGGAAACAAGTATCGGAAAGCACTCTTATCAAAGAATACATCGCGACGCAAACGTATTTTTTCAACCTCCTGATGAAAGTCCAGGAAATCATCAACAACCCTCAAGGCGATCCAATACCTGAATCGCGCATCATCAAGCCGAACGCATCGGGCAAAATAATCACCGATATCTGACGGCAATATCCGTGCACCATCCGAAGATTTATTATCGCGATCACCGCATTGAAGAAAACTGAGATGTACGCTACGGACGGGTGTAGCCTTTCTCTATGAGGCTTGAATCGAAACCCACGGTTAATATATTTTCAACAGTAAGATCGTAATCTTCGGCGTATGTTCCTTTTGAAATTCTTCGCGTCTTGACGTATCCGTGGCAGTTCTGGCAGAAATCGACCCGGTATTCAGAAGCATCTTCAGGCGCAAAGTACCCCAGCTTTTCCGTGTTTTCCTCCCCGCAGATGGTACAGGCGAGTCTCCTGTATGGCCATTCGGTCTCGCATAGGGCGCAATGCAGACATCGCTTTCCTTCCATGCTGTCTTTCAAAAGCGCCATATCGGGAAAATAACCGCATACCGGACATCGCGATTCATCCCAGTCATCGAAAGGTATTGTATCTGCATTCTTCTCCGCGAACAGAACAAAGTACGGTTTAAGCCAGTTTGCAGTGAGAAAAATCAGTTCATCGGCATCAATACGGTAATCGGTAGATAATGTTTGAAACGCTTCATTGTCCCTCGCGAGAAGCTTCATTGCCAGGTTTTCCATGAAATGAGGTTCGGCCTCTACAGTCTTAATTATGGAGGAGAAATCGAGTCCGTCATTGTGCTTCATTATCACGCCTGCAAGATCTGCAAATGCCTCTCTCATCAATTCACGGGCATGTTCCGCAAAAGCAAATCGAGTTGCATCCACCAGCGGCAAGCCTGTTTTCAAAACGGGGAAAGTAATCACTCTGCCGGAAAGGCCAAGGTATACATTGTGCTGAGCTTTGAAAAAATCGCAGTAAAAGGAATACACCTCCGGCGGAAGGATTTCCTCCGCTTCAATTTTCTCTCTTCTGCTTTCAAGAAAAACGTGATGTTCCTTCATCAGGAAGTTCTTCCAGATCCGCCATTCTGATTGTTGTTTCTGTCGTTGGAATCGCTCTCGCCGGTAATCGACTTCTTAAATTCGCGGATGCCGCCTCCAATGTCTCTGGCGATTTTGGGAATCTTCCCCGCACCGAAAAGGAAAAGAACTATGAGAAAAATGATAATAAGCTCAGGCAGGCCGATGTTTCCGATCATGTAAAATCCTCCGGGTGAATAATTCCGCTTCGCGAAAAGCGGACAAGACCGAAACAACTGCATCATCGGGGCTGTATTTGTCAAATTTATTTTTTACCCCACACAGCGGGATTCGCTGGTGGCAGTTTAATTTTGTAGGTTAAGCTGCCGACCTCGTCCTT
>DYLV01000157.1 GCA_020721925.1 Leptospira biflexa | reverse complement strand
TTGGATTCGACCCGCCTGAAAATGATCCGGGTGCATGCACATGGTATTTTCACATTGTGCACTCCCAGAGCGATGAGTGTTAATAGGCGAAATGTACCAGATAAATTGATATGCTGTCAAGCAATTGTTTGACAAAAGAGCAATTGCCTTAACATTTCCTTCACGGGGGAGATGAAGTGCTGATGTTGAAGACGCAATTGTTGTGGATATATAAAAGGGGATACAGAAAAAATATTTGAATAGTTGACATGACGGGATAGATGTAGTTATTGTTAAAAAAAAACGCAGAGGGGTATTATTTTATGCAGGATACACAGCAAGAACACAAACAACAGGCAGAAGATCTGGCAGCACAAACACAGAGGAGGAATGCTTTGCGCAAGGCGGAGAAAAAAACATTTGCAATGAAAGTTTTCGGATTGATATTAAAATATAAAGAATCCGCTGTTTTCCAGTGGGTCAACAGAAACTATGTGCTCTCGCTGGTGATTGTGACTATCTGGGGAATGCTCATCGTCGGGATATTTCTTTTCATGGTGATCTACAATATCATGCGCCATTCGTCTCAATAGCTTTAGTTGTCCGCAAACAGGGCATGAATTGCCCGAATTTCTTCTTTGCTCTGCAGAAACACTTCTACTAAACGCGGGTCGAAGTGCTTCCCTTTTTCGTTTGCGAGATATTCAAAAATATTTTCAAGCGGCCATGGATTCTTGTACGGGCGCTTTGAAAAAAGCGCATCGAATACATCGGCAATTGCAACGATTCTTCCGTACAGGTGAATATCTTCCCCCATGAGGCCATTAGGATACCCTCTGCCGTCGAAGCGCTCATGGTGGGTGAGTGAAATTATCGCACCGGCCTGAAGAAAAGGGCTGTCGGAATCTTTCAGTATTGTGTAGCCGATTTCGGGATGCTTTCGCATCAAGTTTACTTCGGAGGCGTCGAGCCCCTCAGGTTTGGTGAGGATAAAGTCGCTGATGCCGATTTTGCCGATATCGTGCAAAGGCGCAGCATTGAAAATAATTTCCTGAGATTCGGCCGATTCCCCCACCTTTTGTGCGATTAACCGCGAATAATGCGCCACACGCGCGATATGATTCCCGGTTTCCTGGTCTTTGTATTCCGCGACGCGCCCAAGAATGACCAGCGTCTCATGTTCCCGCGTAAGGATTTTTTCAGTGGCCTTCCGCACTTCTTCTTCAAGAAGCTTCGCGCGGTCTTTGAGCAACAGTTGGGATTTGCGAAGCTGAAGCAGGTTGCCCGTACGGGCTTTGAATTCCGGCATATTCACTGGTTTACGCAAAAATTCTGTGGCGCCGGATTCGATTGCGCGGAGCATGAGAGTATTATCGTCAACAGCAGTGATCATCACAATTGGAATGTCCGAAGCGGTTTTCCGGATTTCCTCGATGACGGTAATTCCATCGACGCTGGGCATCATATAATCGACAAAGACGATGTCGAACAACCCGCGTTGAAAGGCCTCAATTCCTTTTCGAGGGTCTGTAAATGAGTGTACCTGGAGACCGATTTCGGCACACATCGCTTCTATGAGAAGCAGATTGAATTTTTCGTCGTCAATTGATAGGGCGTTTAGATTCATATATTTTCACCTGAGCGCGTCCAATTTTATTTTGCGCAAGTGCTGATCCATGTCGCCAAAGCTTATGAAAATGAAAATATTTTCTGGAATTTCAACTTGTTCGACCAATATCCCATAATGTCGTCCGGCGATCACAAAAGTCTGACGGTTGGCAAAAAGTTTAAAAAGAGTTTCCATCACCGCCGCGTCAGATTCATCAAAATCGCGTAACGGTCGAATGTCAATTACTAAGATCTTGCGAGCGATCTGCTTAAAGAAAAATTCTGTAAAGACTTTTCGCGCGTCGCCGATAAATTTTTGACAGCGTTTCCTCGAGTTTATTTACATCAATCGGCTTGGATAGATAGCCTGTGATCCCCGACTCGAGAAAACGCTCTCTGTCGCCTTTCATTGCCTGAGCGGTGAGCGCAATTATTGGAACCGGCGGCAGAGAATGTTCTTTTTCGTGCATGCGTATCATTTTGGTTGCTTCGATTCCGTCGGTAACGGGCATGTTGATATCCATTAGGATGATATTATAAGAATTTCCGATATACCCATAATAGGCATCCAGGCCGTTATTTACGAGTTCGACTGATAATCCGTATCCCTCAAGCATCAATTTGATCAGCTTCCGATTGACCTGGTTATCTTCCGCAACCAGTACCTTGCCAGTGAAATTCCTTTGTCGCCGTTTTTCCACCGCGGTTTCGGCTTTTTCTGTAAAATGATGAAACCCGAGCGTTTCAATTATGCAATTGAAAAGTTTGGAAGCAGAAATCGGAAGGTATAAAACATTGTGTTTCTCTGACAGCTCATTTGAGCTTTTCATAGAACCATCACGTTTAATATGAATGACAGAACATGCGCCCACATGAGAATTTGAGAAATGTGAATTTTTGTCCGCAGTATTTCCAGGGGCCTCGATGAGAAAGATGATTCCACTGCCGTTGGAAATTTCCGAAAGATTCGAGATGATTTTTGCATTCATTCGAAATGAAATACAATATCGAAGAAGCAGGTGCGCGAGATCGGAATCTGCTTGTTCGGGTGAGTAAATATAGGCGGCAGCTTGGAGCGCGGACCCGAGAAATTTTTTATGTTTGATTTTCTGTGCGGGAATCACAAATGAAAACGTGCTGCCCTTCCCTGGTGTGCTTTCGAGGGAGATGGTGCCGCCAAGGAGATTTACCAGGTTTTTACTGATGGCAAGTCCGAGCCCTGTTCCGCCGTATATTCTGGTGACTGAGCTGTCTGCCTGGGTGAATGATTCAAATATCTTATCGAACTTGTGCGGAGGTATCCCAATGCCCATGTCTTTTACGGAGAAAGAAATATGTACAGCATCGTCCGATTCACCAGCTGATTGAATTTCAATAAAAATCTTTCCCCCTTCGGGCGTGAATTTAAGCGCATTGCTGAGTAAATTATAAAGGACCTGACGAATGCGCAGCGGGTCGCTCACGATGCTTCGAGGCAGATTCGGTTCAATGAATGGATAAAGAGAAATATTTTTTTCTCCAGCTCTTTTTGTGAAAAGCTCAAATACAGGCTCAAATTCTAAGAAGGGATCGAAGGCAATGTGTTCAATCTCCATCTTGCCGCTTTCTATTTTCGAAAAATCAAGCACGTCATTGATGATGCCAAGAAGATTTTCAGCGCTTTGAGCGATTATATTCAAATATTCTTTCTGTGTTTGATCAAGCGGTGTTTTCTTCATAAGTTCAATGAAGCCGGAAATGCTGTGAAGCGGCGTGCGGATCTCATGGCTCATGGTGGCCAAAAATGCGCTTTTAGCCCGATTGGCGTTTTCCGCCGCTTCCCTTGCGGATTTGATTAGCTTTTCTGCCTTTATGCGTTCAGTGATATTGCGGATGATGGTAAAAACCTCATCTTCACCGCTGATAATAAATCGCGCCTCGTAATATTGCTCGGCGCCGTCTTTGAAAAGAGGATATTCGTAAACCTGCATGGTGCCGGTTTGCAGGGTGTGTTCGATATAAATTCGGGCGTTATTACGCTCTCTTTCCGGCAGTACGTCATTGATCTTCTCCGTGAGATTCTGGTCCAGTATCTCGCCCTTTCCGTTAAGGCGCACCATAATGTCGGGGATTGCTTCAAGTATTTCACGGTTGCGCTCCTCGGATTTGCGAAGCTCTTCCTGAATATTCTTTAGGTATGTAATATTTTCTTTTATTGCAATGAAATTTATTATTCTTCCGGAACTGTCGAAAATCGGCGAAATGGATGCGATTTCCCAGAACGATTCACCCTGTTTGTTGATATTGTGAAATTCTCCGCGCCAGGGATTTCCCGAGAGGATTGTGCTCCAGAGCTCTTCGTAAAATTCTTTCCGATGAAAGCCGGATTTCAAAATGCGCGGATTTTTCCCTATCAGTTCTTCTTTTGCATAACCGGTAACCTGCGTGAATGTCTGATTGACATATTGAATATTACCGTCTGGATCAGTAATGATAATCGAAACCGGGCTGTATTCAACAGCCATAAAGAGCTGATCTAAGAAAGCATTTAAAACATCGAAAGGGTGGATTTCCTTTATCGATACAAGGATACACACATCGTTTTCAGTTAGTGAGACAAGAGTCTTTTTACAATGGTATTTTTTCTGGATTCCACCAATTACAAGAGTGATGTCATATTCGAGCTTTTCTTTTGTTTTGATGAGGAATTCATCCGATTCTTTTTCGGTTTTTTGGTATTCTCGGTCGAAAAGGTGTTCTGTTGATATGGAGTCAAGATTGTCGGTTCTGATTCCGGAAAGTTGAGAAAATGATGGATTGGCATGAAGTATAATACCTTTGAGATTTTTACAAAACATTGGAGTGTCAGTCATGTCTATTAGCTTTGCAAAACTCTCCGGGACTTTCATTGCTGGTTTCTCCACGTGGAAAATTGCGGTGAAGAAGAACAATACATTTGTCGAGTCGAACCCGATGATTCGGCAGTGGAGGGGAGGTAAATAACAGTGCGCAATGGAAACAATACGTTTATCATAGATACATAATAGCCACTGATGGACATTTATCAAGAAATAATTGGCATCTATAATAAAATAATTTAAGATCAAAAACAGCCCCGCGATTGCGGGGCTGTTGTGAGGTTCGTTAAAAATTATCGCAAAGCAGTTCAAAGTATGCCTGAGGATGCTGGCAGGTGGGGCACTTATCCGGTGCTTCTTTCCCTTCGTGGATGTAGCCGCAGTTACGGCATATCCACTTTTCAGACTTATCCTTTTTGAAGACTTTTCCTTCCTGGATATTTTTCAGAAGCGCTAAATAACGCTCTTCATGATGCATCTCCACCTTTGCCACGAGCCGGAAAAGTGCGGCAATCTCCCTGAAGCCTTCCTTTTCGGCAATATCTGCAGCTTCAGGATAAAGCTTTGTATGTTCTTCGTTTTCGCCCATTGCCGCCGCTTTGAGATTTTCCGGTGTAGTGCCGATCACTCCGGCGGGGTATGCTGCGGTGATTTCCACCATGCCGCCTTCGAGATAGGAGAAGAAGCGCTTTGCGTGTTCCTTCTCATTTTCCGCCGTTTCAAGAAAAATGGCGGCGATTTGCTCATATCCTTCTTTTTTGGCCTTCGACGCAAAGTAGGTGTATCGCGTTCGCGCCTGCGATTCGCCCGCGAATGCGGCGAGAAGATTTTTTTCAGTGCGTGTTCCTTTTACGCTAAGCATTGGTTATCTCCTTGTATTTTAGTTTGCTTTCCATAGCCCGTGAAGATTGCAGTATTCCCGGGCGGTTACCGAAGCTCCGGTTACCTCAAATGTTGCTTTTGGAGACTCGCCGGGATTTAGAAACTGTCTGTAAGATTTTCCATCGACAATTATCTGAATCCATTCGATGTAGTGTTTCTCTTCCATCGGATGATCAACACTGCCGACTTTCACAGTGATGGAATTCCCGCTTTTTTCGATGACGGGAACATGTTTTTCTTTCGATGCGTCAACGGTGTTTTCCGTCATGAGCTTCATCGGTTCTCCGCAGCAGACAAGCTGGCCGGCCCCGGTGTGAAGTACTTCAACTATGTTGCCGCATTTGTCGCATTTGTAAATCTCAAGTTTTTTTGTCATGGTATTCCCCCATAAAAATTTATTGTACTACAAAGTTTACGATTTAATTCTTCCTTTGAAAATGCGATATACGAATATTTTATACATAATTACAACCGGCATGAAGGCAAGCGCGATGATGAGCATTGTGGAAAGAGTGGTATCGCCCGATGCCGCATTTGAAGCGGTAATTGAAGATACACCGTTGTGTGCGGTAACCAGCTGCGGGAAATGAATTGAACCTGCACATGCCCACATGAGCGCAAAGGAAAGGGATGCTGCCGTGAAGAGAAGGCCGTCTTTCCCTTTCGAAAGGGCGCCAAATCCCGCCGCAATTGCGGCGAAGAACAGACCTGCACATATCCAGAAAAACGCATTGGTGCTTTGTACAGAGAAAGTGATGATGTGCGCGGTGGTGATAGTTGCAAACAATACTGCCGTAATGAGAAGCATTCTTTTTGCTATGGCGCGCGCTTTCGTTTGCAGTCTGCCTTCCATTTTCATCGCAATATAGGCGCTGCCCTGAAGAAGAATCGCCGAAAAACCTAACATACCGGCTAAAAGCGGATAGGGGCGAAGCAGGGTGAAAAAGCTTCCTGCAAATTCATGCGCATCAGTGAGGGGCACGCCATACACCACATTGCCGAGCGCTACCCCGAAAAGAAGAGAGGGGAGTGCGCTTCCAATTGAGAAAGCCGCAGTCCATATTTTTTTTCGAGTTTCGTCGTATGTCCAGAACTCGAGAGAAACGGCCCGAAAGATGAGCGCAAAAAGCACCAGCATGAGCGCGAG
>DYLV01000156.1 GCA_020721925.1 Leptospira biflexa | reverse complement strand
AAATACCCTTCACTTATTAATACGAAGGAGAGTGACGAAATCGGAAATTTTTTTAAAGTTTTGGAGCAATGATTTATAAAAAATTATATAATTATCACCATTTTCCAAAAAAATGTTTGACAAGAACATAAAAAAGAAATGTATGGCATCATAGATGGTATTATGAACAACATGCGCAAAAACTATTTTTATTTTTGGTTTTTTTACTACGGGCAGCGCTCGTAGCTTTTGCGCGTGGAGTGAGAAAACCAAAAGCCGCGAGCGTCAAGCTGGCGGCTTTTTTATCGCCCCCTTAAGGGTTTAAAGGCCGCCGAAAAGCGGCCAAAACTTTTTTGGGAGGCTATTATGATAATCCTGACGAATTCCGGATCCGACAACGAACTCAAGGAACACTCTCGCTTTTTTGAGGCATCGGGCCTTCGCACCTATACCGTATCGACCAGCAGAGGCCCTGTTACCACGCTCATGGGCCCCGAACATGCAGGACTTGAGCAGTTACCTCAACTATCTTCTGCATTTCAGCACATAAGACCGAATGTGCCGTATGTGCTTGCAAGCAAAACAATCAAAGATACCCCAACGATCATACGGCTTCCAAACGGCATTTCAATTGGAGGAAACAACCTGGTCATTATGGCGGGGCCATGCTCTGTGGAATCGGAAAAGCAGATGAATGAAGCAGCTCGAGCAGTAAAAGAATCGGGAGCTTCGATACTTCGCGGAGGAGCGTTCAAACCCCGCACGTCACCCTATGCGTTTCAGGGACTTGGTTTTGAAGGTTTAAAGATGATGCGAAAAGCCGCCGATCGCGAGGGGCTTTCGGTAGTGACGGAAGTGATGGACGCTGACGATATTCCAGTGATATGTGAATATGCGGATATTTTACAGGTAGGCGCGAGAAACTGTCAGAATTTTGCACTTCTAAAAAAAGTCGGTAGGGCGGGCAAGCCAGTGCTACTCAAACGCGGTATGATGACCACCATCGAAGAATTTTTAATGGCGGCAGAATACATCCTCTCGGAAGGGAACATGAGCGTCATACTCTGTGAACGCGGCATTCGAACATTCGAGACAGAAACCCGCAACACGCTCGACATTTCCGCAATACCAGTATTAAAATCAAAAACACATCTGCCAATTGTGGTAGATCCCTCGCACGCGGCGGGGAACTGGAAGCTTATTGAGCCACTTGCGCTCGCGGCGGTTGCGGCGGGAGCCGACGGCCTCATCATCGAAGTGCATCCAACTCCAGAAACGGCACTTTGCGATGGGAAACAGTCGCTTCGTCCCGACAAGTTTGCATCAATGATGAAAAAGATTAATCAGCTTTCTTCGATAATGGCCGCTCATCGCAGTTGATATCGCAATGCATGCCACTTCTGCACACACGACAGCGATCGTCATCACAGAACTGACATGCAAAGCAGTCCGCGCAGGGATGTTTTTTTCTTCCGGAGGAAAGCTCCGGGGGTATGAATATTTTACCCGGAAAATCTGGTATTCTTTCAAAAGGCATTACCGCACCACCCGCTCGCGCCGCGAGAGAATTGTTTTGGGGTCTATATCCGCAACGCTTTCAAACACATAATCAGGCTGATATGGAAAACGCGGAAGCATTTTGATTGACGTCACCCCCGAAAGCACCAAACAGCAGGTCATTCCAGCTTCCAGGCCTCCCAAAATATCCGTATCCATACGATCGCCTATCATGAAGCAATTCGCGGAATGGACTCGAAGTTTCTTGCGCGCCCAGTACATCATCGCCGGATTCGGCTTTCCCAAAAAATAGGGTGACACACCTGTGACCTTTTCGATTGGAGAAACCAGCGCACCGCACGCAGGAACAGGGCCACGCTTTGTCGGCCCGGTGATATCTGGATTGGTAGCGATGAACTTCGCACCCTCCTGGATAAGAAATGTCGCTTCGACAATTCTTCTGTAATCGTATTCGTCGGTTTCACCGATGATCACATAATCCGGCGCAGTATCGGTGAGCTGAACCCCCACCTTTACCAGTTCAGCAATAAGACCCTTGCCGCCGATGACATATGCGCTGCATTTTGGCTTTTGGTATTCTAAAAAACTTGCCGTAGCCATTGCGGAGGTATAAAAATGCCCTTCCGTCACCTCAATACCGAGCTTCGCCATCCTTTCGCGGAGTTCGGTAGGCGTGTAGTACGAATTATTGGTGAGGAAAAGAAAGGGGAAACGGCCTTTCCTGAGCCGGTCCACGAACTCTACGGCTCCGGGGATGACCGCACGACCTTTATTAATGACGCCATCCATGTCAATGAGAAAGGATTTTTTATAGCTCGCGCTTTTATCGAAATAATTTCTTTTCACATCAGTAAACCGTTCGATAACAATGGATAAAGAATACCGCGCTTATTATCTAAATCAACATTTTTTTCTTATGGGCACCTCAAAAACCGCTTTCAATCATAAAAACAAAAATCAAAGAAAGCGGTTTTATCCTATATATTGTGCCCACAAGGGAACAACCTATTGATACAGTTTTTAGAGGTTCCCTTAAAATCGGACGGGCAATTGCCTCAAAATGCCTGTTATTTTTTCAAAATAAATGGAACAAAATCGAAAATGCTTTTCTTTTCTTCACGAAGAAATTCAATTTTTTGTACTGCATGCGGATGGGGGTTGATGAAGTTCTCTGACGATCCACCGGGCATGAGTTTTACATTATGCCGTTTTACAATTTTCTTTTTTTCAACTTTTTGCCTACCATATTCATCGGCATAATACATCGTATAACACCACAGTGTTTTACCTTCACGCCTCAACGTGAAGCGATCGAACGCCTCAATGCGTGCGCAATTGAAATTCGAACCATCGCGAAGGGTTATGATGGTTGCGCTGTGACGAAAGCGGCGGGATGATGATTCGCGCTTCCAATGTGTAAATTCGACAGATTTAATGTGCCCGATTGCTTCGCGGAGTGTGCAGACTTTATCCCCGCAAAAACACGAAGCTGCCAGTAAATCATTTTTTAGGATAATTGTGCCGCGGATTTTACTCCCGTTGGCGAATACAACAAGAGCCGGATATTCCCGCGATTCATTATCATGCTTTACAGAGTTTTGCAAATCTGTTTCGCCCTTTTGCTCAATTGACGGCGCTTTCGGTTCCACCGGCGCCTTCGGCTGGGCACTCGCCAATGAAGCGATGGCAATACTCGATAATAACACACAATACAATTTCTGCATAGCATGAAGGATGATCTATTCTATCATTCAAGGGAATGATCACATCCAGTGCATTTTTTGACAAGAGAAAAGGATATTTTTTATTGAAAATATTTGCTCAATATATTATATTTTCGTATAATAATAGGGAGTGTTAATTATGAAACAATATATCAAGGGAATGATTCTTATTTTATTTTTCGCATTGGGGTGCACCGCCAATCTGATGCTGATAAACATGAGGGTTGATCGTTCCATCAGACCGGCTAAAACAGGAAAAATTGCGGTAATATCGAGCGTCAATTACTGGTCGGGAAATCAGGGTGTTTTCGGGAAGGATGATTTTACCTCATATTGCCTGTGTTAAGTATCCCCGCATGATAAATTATTATATATGGACTGTCAATCCTTTGCTTCTTTCTTCTGTGATGTACTGAAAGCGCAGTCGCCAAATCTTCATTTTTTAAAAAATTATGATTGATTTATCATCGAAGATATTGCGAACGTATTTTGTAGTTGAACAAATTCAAATGCAGAAGGCTGGAAATGTATTCACCCGAACTGAAGAAAATACTCACACGCATAAAGATATTCGAAGGAATGAATGAACAACAGCTCGATGCAATAACACCGATTCTCAAACCATTGCAATGCCGCCCAAATTACACCGTCATCCGCGAGGGTGAGCAGGGCGAAGCTATGTACATCATCAAGCGCGGTGCGGTAAAGGTCACAAGAGCCGATGAAGAGGACGATGAAATATTCATCAGCCTGCTTAGCGCCGGGAGCTATTTCGGGGAATTTTCACTCATCGACAATCTGACGCGTTCGGCAAGCGTCACCACCATTGAAGACAGTGAAATCTTCCAGCTCGATAAGAAAGATTTCGACGTCCTTCTTGCGAAAAACAGAGACCTGGCAACGATTTTCTACAAAAACTGTCTCAAAGAAACTTTTGCTCGCTTTCGCGATGCGCTTGCGAACATCACCTTTTCCCAACATACCCTTCGCGAGAAAAGCGCAGAGCTTGAAATTATCAACCGTGATCTATCCGTAGCCCAGCAGATACAGAGCGTATTCATCAACTCCGACATCATGGAAGAAAACCGCCAGATTCATCGGCAGGTAAAACACGAATTCATTTATCATCCCTGCATTGAAGTTGGCGGCGATTTTATGAACATTATTAAATTGGGCGACGACCTTATTGCCGTCATCATTGCGGATGTGGAAGGGCACGGAGTCACTGCGGCGCTTGCCACGGGAATATTGAAAAGTGCTTTTTCGCTTCTCACTCCCGATTACGGCACCAAACCCTCACAGCTTATGACAAAACTCAATCAGCACTTCTGCAGGGTTCTTTCCCGCAAACTTTTTGCCACAAGCTACTATGCGCTTATCGACATAAAAAACAATAAAGTTATCACTGCAAAGGCCGGACACCATCATCCGCTTTTCTGGAAATCGCGCACCGATTCGTTCCTTCACATCGAAGGCACCGGCCCTGGCCTCGGGCTTCTGGAGGAAGCACGCTACGAAGAATCGGAATACGACTTCGAACCCGGAGACAGACTTATCTTTTTCACCGATGGCATCATTGAGCAGTTCGACAAAAACCACGACATGTACGGACACAAGCGGTTAAAACAATTCGCGGAATCAGTCATCAAAAAAAGAGAAGAAGATATTGCCCATAAAATCTACACCGATGTCATTCAGCACGCGAGAGGCGTGCCAATCGAGGACGACATTACGCTTCTGGCAATTGAGTTTTTGTGATTGCCCATTTACAACCGGTACACGCAATGAAAATTTAAAAGTTTATTATTTGTAAAATAAATATAGAGCAAAACTCAAAGCCACTAAAACTCCCGTTACCAAGAGAAATTGCAATCCCTGTCGAATCCAGTAACCCCAGAGCCGCACAGGTAGTTCTTTCATGGAAATTTCATCTTTCAATTCTTTCTTCTGAGGTATAAGCCCGATCGTTCTTTCAGCAAGAGCGCAGATGGTGAGGCTCGGATTGACACCTACATTTGCGGAAATCGACGAACCATCGCTCACATACAGACCGGGATAGCCAAATACCTGATGGCGAGTATCGATAATACCGTCATGGGCGTTTTTCCCTTCCGATGCTTTCCACTGTGTTGTTAAGAGGATATCCATTCATGACTTTCGCAAGGATCTCCGCCACGCGGTTTGCCACGGAAAGATTAGTGGGCGCTTCATGACCTTTAACCGCATGCGTCTTCAGGCGCTTTCCGAAAAATAATTTCAGAACAGAACGTCCGTATGTGAAAGACAAGCGATTGTCCAAATGCTGCATCACCGTCAGCACCGTCACGCGCCTATGCCAGTTGGTTGCAAAAAGCGAGCGTCACTGCCGAATCGGATGTTGCAGGATTTTCCCGAGAGTCATGATGCTCCGCAGAAATGGATTTCCATGATCCACCATCGGGCCGAAGTAAAAGCGCATGAAATTATATCCGCGAGGGAATCTATTTTGTGTGATATGTGTGTGAGCGTCCGGATAAAAATGCGATGAGATGGTGGTGCCGCACCGCATGTCAAGATCGGTTTCGGGAGAGAGTGCCGCAACAATTGCCTCGCTGTTGGTGCGCACAACTTCGGCGATCCGCTTTGAAAGGCGAGGAAGTGTTCTGTACACTTCCCTGCATCGGAAAAGCAGTTCAAGGGTGCCTAAAACCCCCGCGGATACTATCACGTTTCTTGCATATACCGGTGAGGGTATTGCAAAGCGGTGCATGGGATCACTCACTTTGATTGCGTATCCTCCGCCCTTGAGAGGAACGATAACACACGCTTTTCTCTGTGCAATCACTACCGCTCCTGCCTTCTGAGCCAAATATAGATAATTTTTATCAAGGCTGTTTTTCGCACCGCGCGGGCATCCCGTAAGGCACTCCCCGCACAGGGCGCATCCAGTGCGTGCGGGGCCTTTGCCGCCGAAAAACGGATCGTCTTTTTGCACTTCTGGTTTGCCAAAATAGATACCGTTCGGCGTGGGGCCGAAGGTTTTAGCAGCGCCCATTTCTACCGCTGTTTGCTTCAAAAAATCATCCATCAGTCCAAGCGATGGATTGGAGCAAATTCCCAGCATCTTCGACGCGCGTTCATAATACGGGTCGAGTTCCTTTTTCCAGTTCACACCCAGGACGCTCCAGGATTTATCATTGAAAAAATCATCCCTCGGTTTTAAAAGAACGGCCGCATACACAATGCTTTCCCCGCCCACGCCAACTCCCGCC
>DYLV01000155.1 GCA_020721925.1 Leptospira biflexa | reverse complement strand
TCCCGCTTTTTTAAACGGATCCCCATCCTCGCAGGCAGCAATGCCTATATAATCCACACTCGCGATGCTTTGTTTATAGATTACCGCATAGGCATTATCTTTTTTATATTGAATGGAATTATAAGTTACGTCATAACTCTCAATCGTCGTCGGATCCACCGATACTGTGAGATCGCCGGGTTGGAGATTATATTCAACCGTTGAATCGGAGCTGGATCCTCCCCCGCACCCAATAAGAGCAGTCAGCAAAAAAACAAACATCAGTACCTTTTTCATCGCAATACCGTGAGTAAAAAATTGTCTTCAAAGAACCGACCGGTCAACAAAATCGTATCACCGCGGCAGGTTGCACAATAAAGCGAAAGCAAAACTTGTCAATAGTTTATATTTTGCATCAATAAAAAAAGCGGATTTTATTCCGCTTTTTTATTCTTCTCGTGCTCCTGTTCACGATCCAGCGAACATGAAGGCGACATTCAGGTTGGTACCCCAAGCCTCGGAAGCACAAATCTATTCAGGATAAACCATCCCGCCAATACAATTAACAAGGTTACTGTAGAATCCATATCTCCTCAGCACGAAGTTCCCGTATCGACTATGAAACCGGAGCCGTATTTACTTGTATGAAAATCAATCGTCACCGGCTTCCCCCTCTGCAATATCGTTTGTACTTCCCTGTCGATGAGCACATCAATTCCATTTTCCTGAATCAGCTCGTCACGTGTATTTTCCGACTCATCCAGAGCCAGCCCCAGACGGGGCCCGCCTCAGCCAATTCCGCTAATTACCAATCGAAGTGCCGGCTTTTTGAAGTCTGAATCGCGAAAAATGGGCAAAAGCTGCTCTTTTGCGCTGTCAGTTATTGTAATCTGCATTTCAATCTCCCAAATTTAGTTTTTCAAATTATACTATAATTTTATAAAATCGTCAAGATTTTTTTGAGAAATAGCGCATAATATGCCGCAATAAAAGTGTATCATGCACATGAGGCTACTTCCTCTTTCGGGCACACACCGCCGTCTGTGCTGCACAGTTTTTCCTCACCCAATGATTCTGCCACCACCCTCACATACATGGACCGGATGCAACGCAGGCGCAGGAATCATCATCGATAAACCACATCCAGCACATCCTCGAAGTAGTTTACATAACGCACCTCAATGCCCTTCTTCACATGGTCGGGCAGTTCATCGAAATCTTTTTTATTTTCAATCGGAAGGATTATCGTCTTCACGCCTGCGCGCTTTGCCGCAAGGGTTTTTTCTTTTACGCCGCCAATCGGAAGCACCTTGCCTGTAATGGTCAGCTCGCCGGTCATGGCGACATTTTTTGTAACCGCTTTATTTTTTGCGAGCGAATAGAGCGAAAGTGCCATGGTGATGCCAGCCGACGGACCGTCTTTCGGCGTCGCCCCCGCCGGCACATGTAAATGAACAAAGTGAGTCTCGAAAAGGTCTTCCGGAAAACCGAACTGCTTTGCGCGCGAGCTTATATAGGTATATGCGATTTCAGATGACTCCCGCATGACATCGCCGAGCTGCCCGGTTTGTTTAAATCCTTTTGTTTTGGAAGGTTTCATTGTCGATTCCACATACAGGGTGGTTCCTCCAAGGCTTGTCCATGCCAGCCCCATCACCACACCGGGAATTTTTTTAAGATATTTCGATTCATCCTGAAAGCGCGGTTTGCCTAAAAAATCTTCCAGATTTGAAGGCGTCACCGAAACGGGCCGAACGTCGCCTTCTGCAAAGCGGCGCGCTGATTTTCGCATGATTTTTCGAATGCTATTCTCCAAACTTCGCACCCCCGCTTCTCGCGCATATCCGTCAATTATCTTTTTCAGAGCCGGGTTATTGATGGAGACCTGCCCTTTTTTAAAACCGTGCTCGCGAAGCTGCTTTGGAATGAGGTAGCGTTTTGCAATTTGCAGCTTTTCTTCCATGATATATCCCGAAAGCTTCATGAGTTCCATCCGGTCAAGAAGCGGAAGCGGGATGGTATCCATCTGATTTGCCGTCGCGATGAAGAGGATATTCGAAAGATCAAACGGCACGTCGAGATAATGATCAAGAAAACTCGAGTTCTGTTCCGGATCGAGCACTTCTAAAAGCGCTGAGGCGGGATCGCCCTGAAAGCTCGCGCCGATTTTATCAATTTCATCGAGCATGATGACCGGATTTGCCATTCCCACCTGCTTCAGACTTTGAATAATCTTGCCTGGCATCGCGCCGATATATGTGCGCCTATGACCTTTAATTTCCGCCTCATCGCGCATTCCACCGAGCGAAAAGCGGAAAAATTTTCTGTTCAGCGCTTCCGCAACCGACTTTCCAATTGAGGTTTTGCCCACACCGGGAGGACCCACAAAACAGATGATGGATCCGGTGAGTTTTCCTTTCATCTTACCGGTGCTGATAAACTCCAGAATTCTTTCCTTGATGTCCTCAAGCCCGAAATGATCCCGATCAAGGATGCGGCTTGCCTTTTTAATGTCGTAATTATCTTCGGAATAAACGCCCCAGGGGAGCGATGTCAGCCAGTCCAGATAATTTCTGCTCACCCCATACTCGGCCGAATGAGGCTCCAGCACTTTCAATTTTTCGATCTCTTCATCGAAACGTTTTTTCGCAACATCGCTCAGTTTCAGCTTTGAGGCGCGTTCCTCGAATTTTTCAACCTCAGAGGTCTTTTCATCTTTCTCGAGTCCAAGTTCTTTTTTAATCTCTTTAAGCTGCTGGCGAAGAAAAAACTCCTTCTGGTTTTTTGCGATATTCTCATCAATCTGTTTGGTGATTTTTTCCCGAAGGCGGCTCAGTTCGATCTCTTTTTTCAAAAGCCGCAGTACTTTTTCGACGCGCTTTTTTATCTCGAAAGTTTCCAAAACATCCTGGAGCTCATGCGGCTCCGCGGAAGTCATTGCCGCAACGAAATCTGAAAGCTTTCCTGTGTCCTCAGCGTTAAACCGATTCAGGAACAGCTTCAGCTCTTCCTGAAAAAGAGAATTCGATTTGATGAGATCCTTTACGAGCGAGATGATCGCCATCGAATACGCTTTCGACTCGGTTGCCTCAAGCGGAACATCGATATGATGTGCAACCTGCCATCGAATTATCGGATCATCCTGTAGCATCTTTACCCGTGTAAACCTTCCCAGCGCATTCACCATCACCTGTACAGTCGTTTCATCAACCGGTGCGATTCGAAGCACCTTGATTGCAACTCCTACATTGTAGAGAGAATCTGAAATATTTTCTCCCTCTGCATGTGCTTTCGCCAGCACCACACCTCCGGCTTTCGAGGGGGAATCGACGATGTCCTTCACAGTCGCCATCATTTTATCTCCCGTGAGGACAATCGGTATCATCATGCCCGGGAAAAGCGGCCGGTGAGATATTGGAATTATAGGTAAAAATTCCGGAATCTGTTCGGACGGAATTATGAGTGTTGTTGATTGCGTATCCTGCTGGTTTTCCATACATTTTTCCCGTTTTTACGGCAAATGTAGTATACTTCATGCAATTTTCAATAAAAATTCTTCAATCCTTTCCATTAGCATCGCAGTACAGGTGCGTTTCTACAGTATATTTATACAAAAATGCCATTAACTGCTTGACATCCATTGCGAAATGCCTATAATGCACATGATGATATCATCTGATCGTGTAAGGAGGGTGCTTCGATGAGGATATACCTATCGGCAATCGCAATTGCTTTTTTATTGCTTTTTCAGGTTCCCGCTTTCAGTGTATCGAACATCTATCTCGATCTCAACGTGGCGTATACCGATGCCGGAGACCTTGAAACATTACCGGGCTTCGGACTCACGCTCGGGTACGCAATCAATGAAAATATAAACCTTTTTTATCGAAGTATCTTCAGCTCCACGACAAAAGACCCCCACACACCCCAAGAAACGGAATATAGTTACCACCTGTACCTCGCGGGATTTCAATATCGGTACAGGATTTCTGAAAGTCCCGTATACTGGATGATGAATGCGGCAGCCGGCTGGACACAGGCGAAGTATTCAACTACACAAACCGGCAACGATGAATCGGATGGCGGAGTCGCCGTCATCGCATCAACTGGAATACTGGTTGAAGCCACGCAGAATGTGAGCGCATACCTCGAAGCGGGATATCACTACGCATCTTATGCCGATGCTTTGAGCGAAGCGGATGTAAAAGGATTCCAGGTGCTTCTTGGGATACGCTTTACTGTATGGGGGAAAAATCGCCCTATCTTCGAAAACTATTGATTTACACTTCAACCTCAACGAGCCATCTGTGCCGATCTTCGAACTCTCCCGCCTGTATCTTCGTGAGACGTTCATATAGCCTTGTGATAACAGGTCCTGCGTTATCCGGCGATCCGAAGGTGAATTCCTTATTCCGATAGGTGATTGCACATACAGGTGTAATGACCGCAGCCGTTCCAACCGCTCCAACTTCTTCAAACGATTCCACTTCAGCGATATCAACCTGACGGCGTTCGACCTGAATTCCAAAATCTTCCGCAATCACTCCAAGGCTTTTATTGGTGATGCTTGGAAGAATTGATGTAGAATTGGGCGAAATATAGGAATTTCCTTTGATCCCTATAAAATTTGATGTGCTGAATTCGTCAATATAACGCTTTTCCTTCGGATCAAGATATAACACGATGGGATAATTTTTCTCATGGCCAAATTCGCTGCCACGAAGTCCCGCTGCATAATTGCCGCCGACTTTGCAATCACCGACACCCAGAGGAGCGGCGCGGTCAAACTCTTCAACAACCAGTGCGCGCACAGGTTTAAAGCCGCCTTTGTAATATGGGCCGACAGGAGTTGCGAACATGATGAAGAGATATTCATCGGCAGGTCCCAGGCCTACTCGCGCACCCATGCCGATCACAAGCGGCCGT
This sequence comes from Leptospira biflexa, assembly GCA_020721925.1. Classification (GTDB taxonomy): domain Bacteria; phylum Spirochaetota; class UBA4802; order UBA4802; family JAGODF01; genus DYLV01. Next base: position 1,579 of record DYLV01000155.1, on the reverse strand, counting down.
ATGTACAGCGATGCCCCTGTTCCGTACGGGGGAACAAATTTCGCATTTGCCGCAACGACTCTTTTGACCGCATCCACGAACATTTCAACTGAAATTTGCGGAATAAATATGCGGTCACAGCTTCGCTGAAGCCGCCTTGCGTTTTCATCGGGGCGGAATACGACAATTCTTCCGTCGACTGTTTCAAATGCCTTTAAACCTTCAAAGGCTTCCTGACCGTAATGAAGACAGGGCGCGGCCATATGCATCAAAATATTTTCATCTGAAGTAATTTCGCCTTCTGACCATTTTCCATTTTTATAGTAATACCGTATATTGAAATCGGTTTTTACATAGCCGAAGGGAAGATTCCCCCAATCGATATTCGCCTTCTCAACGTTTGTTTTCTTCATTGTGCTCCTCACATATTCTATACAGGAATTAGCGACGGATGATGTTCTTTCAAGTTTTTTCTGTCAACAATAATTTGCCATTGCAGGCAAATGTATTGTCCGCGCTTCAGATGGTATTCTCTACTAAATGATATGTATCTGCATGAGGGGGATGAAAAGCTCAAACATTCTATAATAAAACACAACCATTCTTGACTTGAGATCGATCACGTTGCGACACACAGCCCTCCGGCATGTAATCATAACAGGCACAGTCTCCCCCTTAGCTCAGCAACAGAAATTACAAAAATCGCGTAATTCGCAATGCCCCGGCCATGGATATCAACCCCACAGTGGAGTGTGCATTTTGATGCGCGCACTCAAAATATATCCATCGGCCCCTCAATGTCGCCTTCACAGAACTGCCGCGCGTATTCGGAAGAATGCATAAAAAAATCTTTCGCCAATCCCGAAAAAACAAGTGTGCCACCATAAATTAAATGCACATGGTCGGCGATTTTTTCGGCAACTTTCAAATCATGCGTTACCACTATTGAGGTAACCCGGTAAGTTTCTCGGAGAGAACACATAAGCTCGGCAATTGAATCGGACAGCACCGGATCAAGACCTGCCGTTGGGTCATCATACAGCACCACCGATGGATTGGTGCATAACGCACGCGCAAGCCCCACCCTTTTTTGCATTCCACCGGAAAGTTCAGAGGGAAATTTCTCTTCGTTGCCACCAAGCCCCACGCGTTTGAGCACCTCCAAAACAATTCCTTCAATCTCAGCTTCCGCGATTTTTCTTCTTCTGAGTGGAAAGGCCACATTGTCAAACACAGTCATGGAATCAAAAAGGCCGCCTTTCTGAAATACATAACCCATCTCAACCGGACGCTCGTGTTTTTGTCGCATCGCTTCAGGCGATATGCTCCGAATCAATACTTCGCCGCTCGAAGGAGAAATCAATCCGATGATGGTTTTTAACAGCACAGATTTGCCGCAACCGTTTTTCCCCATCACGACCGCTGTCTCACCTTCTCCAACAGCAAATTGTATCCCGTTCAGTATTGGGCCGCCACCGAAATCCACCACCAGATCTCTGACTTCAATCATGAATACATCCTCGAATAATATTCCTTTAATGATGCAAGTAGATACAGATACGAGAGATACCGATCGGGATGAATTTCACCGCTATCCACC
>DYLV01000154.1 GCA_020721925.1 Leptospira biflexa | reverse complement strand
CAAGAGCAATTGTTGGTAAAGAAGCTACTCCTGAAAGTGTTGCAAAGAAAATCTACAGGGGTGTTATAAAAAAGAAAACAACTCTGGTATTCACCCCTGTTGGCTTGCTGAGCTATTACATTGCAAAGCTATTCCCTGCATTATATGAAAGGATGATGATACACAGTGTCAGGGACGAATTTGTTCACAAAGAAAAGTGAATAATTGAAGGGAGATTTTTTGAAGAAAAAGTCACGAGATTAATTGACTGAATTATGTTGCGTTATTAGGGGGTTGAAACATACACCATCAACAGGGGTAACACGAGTGCACGATACCACAATTACAATGAGGGGCAGCATTATTTTGACATGATCGATCTTGAGTACTATGAAAAATCGATGAATCATCCTTGCATGGAGATCAGCCATGCGTGGTCAAGAAGCCCGGAGATGAAGGAAATCCTTGCGGTGTTCCATCGGACGAATGAAGAACACTTTTTCAGCCTCAAGGATTTTGAAACATGGGAAGAAGCCGGGCACGCACTCGGTGAGATTGCCGAACGTGGCAACCGGGGGTGGATGCGTGCACGATTGGGATCTAACACCTAAAGAGGCATTACAGTCCTTCTGCACCGCTGCATAAAAAGGAAGTGGTAAGTCGGTGTCAGCACAAAGCGGTATGATCAGAAATAGACATTAAAACCGGCGGTTCCATCGAACATTCCCGTGTGGTGTGCGAAGTCGCTGGTTTGCGCGGAAATGTATTTTCCTTCGATCATGAAATTGAAATTTCGAGTAATGGATATTCGGAAACCTGCCCCTGCCGATGTTTCGTGTTGTCTCTGGTCGAACGCAAAATATATATCACGCGCGTTTATGTGAATTTTGCATGCTCTCATTGATGGTGAGAGGATGCCGAGCGATATGCCCGCGCCCCAGTTGAGACCATGTTCAAGTGCTTTGCCGGCCAAAAGTTCTGTTTCAATCATACCATACATGATGCCAAATGGCGTTTTCCACGCATACCCGCCGCCAGGATTGAGAAAGGCGGTGAGGGGGCGCTCATCGCAGAGCGTCCACATCCGACGAAGTCCCGTGGTGATTTTCCATGAGATTGAATGTATGAATGGATCGTTCGGCGTCAGAGAGACGATGTCTATGAAATGCCATCGTTCGAGTTCAACGCGCTTTTCGATATCGTAAAATCTGAACACAAAATCGGTGAACACAATCTGCCCTCCTTCGATATAGCCTTCGTCAGCATCGAGCAGGGTGTGATAGGAAGGCCGAAGTCTCACTTCCTGAAAAGGTGAGGTATCGAGTATTCCAAAACCGAGAAATGCCCGTGCGGAATAATGGCCGAAATCGGGTCTTTCCGGCAAAGGCACCTTAGGGCTTCCAACGGCGCTTTCGATTTTGCTCCGCGTTGCAAGGGCTCTGATCAACAGTGCGCTGTATTCCTCTTTAGAAATATCTTCTCGTGAATATCGATAGCGTATGTGTTCTGTTATGAGGTCGCCCACGCGCGATTTTTCTTCCGGGGTGAGTGTTGATTCAAGGAGCGCTTCAGGCCCTTTTTTGCCGTGTGTGATATCGCGCGCCAGTTTTTTCGCCTCTGCGCTTAAAAGACCGCCAAGATGCCGTATGGTTGAAACCCGTGAAGGGCGGCATTCAACCGATTCCACGAGCCCCTTTCGATCAATTGCCCGTATGGTGTCGACGGGAATTACCCATGTGGGAATTTTTGTATAAAATGTATCGGTCAGTTTGAGCGAGGGGCGCGCCACGTCGAGCAGAAAAAGAATATTGTAAGAGCAGTTCTCGTCGAAGAAGTAATAGTCGGAATAGATGAAGTCCAGCTCAAATATGTGATACATCATTTTTCGCACTTCGCCCTCGGTGAAATTAAGGCGGTATTCCCAGAGGTCGCGCTGGTCGAAGTCGTTGTATTGCTGGATTTTTGCATAGTACGGCTGATTATTGAAATAGCCGTGATAGAATCCGAAAATACCCTTAAACGCATACGCAGGCCCAAAGGTATCGTTGGTATTGGCGGCATAGTCGATTGCGTGTGCAAGTAATTTGCTCCGATTGGCGGTTTCGATGGAAAGCAGCGTATGCCCGAACATTGAAGCGGGGCTATTGATATGCGATGCAGGGAACACAAGAGTTGCGCTTTTTGGAGCGATTCGGTTGATGAGTAATTCGATTTCGGTGCATCCTTTGACGGGCAGTTTTGATTCATCGAACGCAAGCATTTCCTTCAGCCATTGGAAGCGTGCGCTGAAACGGCAGACCGGATGTTTTTCTCCCGGATGCGGCGATGATAGTATTGCCCTGATGGTTGCGTGAAGTTCTGCTTTCGGATTTCTTTTCCCTTCGGGCGAAAGAAAGAACTTCGGATCGTCGATGAGGCTCTTTGTACCGAAAAGCGTCTCCTTGTAGTGGACAAGTGCGCGCCATGCTTCGTGATTGTAAAGCGCGAGCTCATCGGCGCGGCGGATGAGGGAAGAAGCGTAATCGCTGTTTTCTTCTGCCCGGGAAAAGACCGCGCCGAAAAAATGTAGTATGATGATAAAAATAAAAAAAGATACGGGCAGATAATGATGCCCGTATCTTTTTGGTGCCTTTCGAAATCGCACGGACTATTAGCTTGAGTGAAGAACTGTTTCTATGTTGCGGATCACTTCGTCATGCGTGATATTGGGGGAAGTGAAAATCCGCGAGAAGTTCCGCTGAAGCTTTGAATAAAATGCCGCGCGATCGCCTTCGCGCACGTCCATGAGTACCGCAAAGGTGCTTAGGTATTCACCGCTTCCGCGCGCGATGTCAATTGCCAGATTGTCAAGATTTTCCGAAACGAAAATGTTGATTCTTTCGTTGGAAGCAATGCTTGTGAAACGCTGGCAGTTTGAAGTGCCGGATGTGATGCCGAAAGTCTGATTCGCGAAGGTGCCGTTTGTGGTGACTGCTAATGTCTGGGAAATGAGACCGCTTTTCCCCTGGAAAATAACCGAGCCAAGGCCACAGCCGGTATTGGACTGATTCGCGAACGCAGCGGTGAGAGCAAATGCCGTCGCAAAAACGGTGAAAACGATGATGAACTTCCTCACGTCTGACCTCCTTTTGTGTGATGTTGTTTTTGAATGTGAATTTTTTTGAAGCGTCCAGAATTAACCATTGATGAATTTATAAGTCAAGGGGAAAAATTTTTTTGTGGAAAAAAAAAGCAAATTTTTCAAATCTATCATACCAGGATATGCGGGGAGGGCGCATAAAATAATAAAATCCCTCTTCTTTGCCGGTGAGTATAAATTGATGAAAGCCATTTTATGTACCTATATTTTATATATTATGCGGATACAGTATTGCCTGATAGTCGTATTACGTTGCGCGAAGAACGCATGCGCATGCTGCTGCCAATGTGACCGACCGGACCGATTTTATGGATGATACAGAAAGAAAAATATTGGAATATGTTCATAAGCACAAACTCCTGATTCCGGGTAATCGACTGCTTCTATCACTTTCTGCGGGAAAGGATTCGATGGCGCTATTACACATTCTTATGGCTTTGCGCGATGTGCTAATGATCAACTTTGAAATTTTTCATCTCAATCACAAAAGCCGCGGTGAAGCGTCAGATGCCGATGAAATGTGTGTACATGAACTGGCGAAGCGGCTTGGTCTGCCCCTCACAATTGAACGTATCGATGTGCGATGTACCCGGCCCGGAGGATCGTCTTTCGAGGAGCATGCGCGCAATGTGCGGTATGCGCTGGCGGAAGAGATTGCGCGAAAGCGGCATTGCGATGCGATTGCGACTGCCCACACTCTCGATGATTCGGTTGAAACGGTTATTATGCGCATCTTTCAGGGGACAGGAATTCATGGCCTTTGCGGAATTGAACCCCGGCGCGGGATAATCATTCGTCCGCTTCTGTGCCTTTCTTCTGATGATGTGTATGCATACGTGCGGGCGCGCGGCATTCAATGGCGTGAGGATGAGACAAATCGCGATGTGCGGTATGTGCGAAATTATGTGCGCCACACCCTCGTTCCGATTGTTAAGCAGCGCTTCCCCGGGTATCAATCGGCCATTTGGCGGCTTTCGAAGAGTGCGAGTGAAGAAGCAAGACTTGTTGATAATCTTGCAGGGCAGTGTTATGGTGAACTGGTTTTTCGCAGAAACGATGAAGGGATTTTCATAGAATTTGAAAAAATTAGCGGCAATGAATTGCTCCTGAAATATTTGCTTGCGAAGGCCTTTCATGAACTCGGAGGATATATCAGCGCGGCGATGATCGACGATATCATGCGCAAGCTGACGAGTCGCCGTGCGCACCTTGAGCTTTTTTGCGGTAGAGGGGTCAGAGCCATAAAGGCGCGTCGTGACGGTGCAACAATTGTGCAGGTGCATCGCTATACCTGTGCTGAGTCGGTAAGCGACTGGGAATATGCAATATCCCTTTCCCTGCTTCCCTGTACGATTGAAATCAAAGAGACGGGATTGCACCTTTTGTGTTATTTCGCCGATGGGGATTTTTTTTCATTGCATAAAACTGCGCGCGACATTGCGTTTATCGCATGGAGCGGAAGCGAAGAGGCGCTTGTGCTTAGAAACAGGAGAAAGGGAGACCGGATTTCCCTCTCCAGTGGCACAAAGAAAATCAAGGATTTGTTTATCGATGCGAAATTATCGTCACAAGAGAAGCGATTGGTGCCGCTTGTGGAAGTGGAAGGGAGGATTGCCGCGGTGCTGATCGCTATGGCCGGAGGGGACAATAACCGCATAGCAGATGCGTTTCTGGTTAAACACGGGACTAAAAAAATACTTGCCATACAGAGGGCATAATACTATCGGTAAGGAATGCGCGAGGGGGCGCAGAATTATCATGCGGTATTACCATATCGGGGAACTTCTACAGCTTTTCTGGTAGAATGTATCCCTGTGGGAATGTGAGAGAACTGAAACCGCTTTCTCTGGCGTTTTTTAGTGAGAAAGGAGGGCGTCGTGCTGCCCATCACAAAAGAATAAACTTTTTTTGCCCCTCCGACGAGAAGCGCTATATTATAATTGTGTTATGGGATTGGCCTGCGCATTTCACTTTGTTATGATTATTGCACAATTGCAGTACAGGAAGAGGCGGTGTATATACCGTCGAATAGCGGGCAATTAATTTTGAGGAGTAGTCTACATGGGAAAAGCAGGCAAACAGATTGCCTTATTGCTCCTGATAGGAGTGCTCGCGGTGGCGTTTTTTCGCCTGAGCGATTATTCCAGGCCGCGAGTGGAGCGGGTAAAATACAGCGAGTTCATACGCATGGTGAAGGAAAACCGGGTGCGTACCTCTGTGGTAATGGACGGCAAGCGCATCTCCGGGATTTTTATGAAAAACGACAAGGCCGCACAGTATGAGACCATCATACCGTTCGACGATCCCGAGTTGATTCGAATGCTTCTGGCCTATAGAGTGGAAGTGCAAGGCGAGGAAACGGATGAAAATTTTTTCCTCAAAGGCCTTCTGCAGTTTTTGCCCTGGCTTTTTTTCTTCGGGCTCATCTGGTTTTTAATGATTCGCCAGATTCAGGGAGCGGGCAACAAAGCGATGTCGTTCGGGAAAAGCCGCGCGCGTCTCAATCCTGAAACGAAAAACAAAGTTACCTTCGCTGATGTGGCCGGGGTGGATGAGGCGAAAGAAGAATTGAAGGAAATCATCGATTTTTTAAAAGACCCCAAAAAGTTCGTGAACATCGGGGCGAAAATTCCAAAGGGGGTCCTGCTCATGGGGCCTCCAGGAACAGGGAAAACGCTCCTTGCGCGTGCGATTGCGGGAGAGGCGGGAGTTCCGTTTTTTTCCATCAGCGGTTCAGATTTTGTGGAAATGTTTGTGGGTGTGGGAGCTTCCCGCGTGCGGGATCTTTTTGAGCAGGGAAAGAAAAACGCACCCTGCATCATTTTTATCGACGAAATTGACGCGGTGGGCCGTCTCCGCGGCGCGGGATTGGGCGGCGGACACGACGAGCGTGAACAGACGCTCAACCAGCTTTTAGTTGAAATGGATGGCTTCGAAACCAATGAAGGCGTCATCATCATTGCGGCAACCAACCGGCCCGATGTGCTCGATCCTGCACTCCTGCGCCCCGGCCGTTTCGACCGTCAGGTGGTGGTGGATGTCCCGGATATACGCGGCCGCGAAAAGATCCTTGCCGTGCACAGCAAAAAAATTCCTCTTTCGCGCGAAGTCGATTTAAAAGTGATTGCACGTGGCACGCCGGGATTTACCGGAGCCGACCTTGCCAATCTGGTGAATGAGGCAGCGCTTCTTGCCGCCAGACGAAATAAAAAACGCGTTTCGATGGTCGAGATGGAAGATGCGAAGGACAAAGTACTCATGGGCCCCGAGCGGCGGTCGATGATCATCAATGATGAAGAGAAGAGGGTGATCGCCTACCACGAATCGGGACATACCATATTGGGCATCATTACCGGCAACGATCCGGTTCACAAGGTCACCGTCATTCCTCGCGGCCGTGCACTTGGATTGACGCTGCAGCTGCCGAAAGAAGAAAAGCATATTC
>DYLV01000266.1 GCA_020721925.1 Leptospira biflexa | reverse complement strand
TTCTTAATTATATTTCTTCTCTTTGTTTCTCTTTTAATATATTTTAATTAATTAACTATATTGCTTTTCTCTTTATTTCTCTCTTTGTTTTGAATCTGTTGATTGCAACTACAGAATAACCTCATAGCACCTTGATTTATTTGGAGATTCTGACATGCTCTTTTCGTGTCTTGCAAGCCCCGTGCCAGTCGTGGGGATGAATGGCCGTGTCATGTAGCTAACTCATAGGTGAAGGAACCTGGGCGCCCAGGAAAAGCCAAAACCTCCCCCTCGGGGGTATTGCCCCTATTGCTGGATTCGTGATCGGTTTTTTTCCCGCGTGCAGAACGCGCGTTTTTTTTAAAAAGTTTACATACTGTATCTTACGGGACGTTGCAATAAATCGGCAAAATGGGAAAACGACAATGATATTACATGGTTAGACGGGATGCCGCGCCCACGCGGACTCTCGGTGCGCGACCGGTTTATTGCTCAAGGCGGCATCTCTTTTCCATCGTTTAACCATCTCTCGCACGGCAGCCCGTCTTCTCTTTGCTACAATGATTGGGGCGTTACCAGCGCACGCTTGAATGTAGAAATCCTCTGCCGCCTGGGTGACTGCGTCTACGAAACGTGGTGAAGCAATTAGGCTACACTCCGCAACTTTTACACCCTTCGACTGAAGCATTTTGGTGACAGCGTCCAGAGATAAGGTTTCGCAATACAAAACCGCTGCTTGCTTGACTTCGTTTTCTGATGTGTGGTTAAAATACCGCACGGTTGGCGTGTTTTCACCGTTGTTTTTTAGCGTATTTATCTTTTCCATATGGCAAATATACCGCGCACATTCTGGGAAGGCAAGCGCAACGTGTGGCGTTTTGACTACGCAATAAATTTTTTCATACCGGAATTTTTGCGATGTTCCGCAACCATGCGATATCGTTAATCCTGTGAACGTTTTGCTACACAATTTTTTCTCTGTGGCAAGATTGACACACTCGAAAAATCGCAGCGATAACGGGCGCTTGCGCGGTTCGCTTGAGATGGCACGATGCGTGCATGACTATGCATTGCGGCTGC
>DYLV01000153.1 GCA_020721925.1 Leptospira biflexa | reverse complement strand
AATATCCTTCTACTCATTAATACGATGAAATCAGCCAGAAGATAAAAATTTTTTATAAAAATTGATGTTTTGAGAAAAAGTCATATTTAGATAAATGGAAATCTCTATGGAATTTTCTCATTCAGGCCTTATTCAGAAGATATTTCGTACACGTAATTGTGATACAAAATTGTTTTCTTTTCGGGCTGTAGGTCTAAATAAAAGCGATTTTAGGGGCGAACGGGCAAAAATAAATATATGCATTGTTTTCCTCCTCCGCAGATCGCATTATCGTGAATCGAAATCACAACTATTTTAAACTTGACAGGAACGGAAAAATGCGGCATCTGAATTCACAATTCATCTGTTCATAGTGCTTCCGATTGAATATCAAACGCATTTATAAAATTAGTACGTTTTATAAAACCAGTAAATCGGCTATGTACAAAAATTCATCCACGGAGAATACGCAGTTATGATTCAACTGCTTGCCGCAGTAGTGCCTGTAACAGTCTTTTATGCTATCTACAGCCGTTATTTCCTCTTCCGCCCAGAACTCATCAAACATATTGAAGCATTTCTGGGCGGGATATTTCTCGCTCTTCTGATTTTAGTTGCGCCGAACTTCATTCCATTCCATCTGAACATACAGCATCCGGTACTGATTGCGCTTGTTAAGGCTGCGTTTCCGGAGAAACTGGGAGCGCTTTTACTTATCATCATTCTCCAGCGGCACTATCCCAATTTTAGCATCATGGAGGGAAGCATCTCAGCAATGATTTTCGGCATAGGCTTCGCGATCGTCGAAAACTTTGCATACACAGTCAACTTTGGCATCTCCGTCATCATCATCCGTCTCATCTTCTCTGTCCCCCTTCATATGACCACCTGCGGCATAATGGGTTATTATCTTGGTTTGCGGAAATCATCTTCAACGAAAATGGCAAGATCAGGTTCAGTTTTGAAAGCGCTCTTTCTCCCTTTCATTATTCACTGGGCATTCGATTCGATACTCCTCATTCGTTATCCAGCATCGCTTTTTGCGGCACCGCTTCTTATTCTCACGGTACTGGCGCTTGAGTTCATGCTGGCCCGTGCGCAGATAACTGCACCTCTCGATATTCTCAAAGCGATGAGCCTACGTCTGGAAGATTGGCTGACCATCGACCGCCAGCCAAAATACGAACGCTGGATCATGCAGTCTATGGGCCTACCCGGGAGCACACCTCTATCCATTTTTGCCTGGCGCCCTGGCCTGTATCGTCTTGCCGCGGTGGTAATCCTTATTGCCTTCGCGCTCGTCGGCGTTGCGTTCCGTGCCGACATCTGCGAATTTTTAAATCTCACCATTACACGTGACGAACAATTCATCCTCCTTGGCATGTATCCCTCAACAATAGCGGTCATCCTCATACTGGTGGGTGCCATCAATCCCAATTTTATGAAAAGCGGCAAAATCAAAATTCCTGTCATTGCCGATGCCGATGTGTATCGCGATGGCGCTTTTTATGAATCGCTTGTCACCTATGACTTTTCGCTTTCGAGCTGTTTTTTACGGACTTCAGAAGCATACGGAATAGGTGATGAATTCGAAATTGAAATTCAATTTAATAAATGGCGTTCACCAAGGCTTTTATCAAAAGTGGTGTGGGAAAATCACAGTATGATGGGCGAAGACTATCCGGTTGGTTCGGTAGTTGCAATCGACACACAGGATTTCAGGTCTTTCGCACGTTTTTTTCTTAAATATTCTCTTTTCCGTGTTTCTCGTGGTATCGCCTTCAACCTCCGTCTTCCCGGTTTTGAAATCACCCGAAAATACTTCATGCGTCCGCAAACCACAATGCAGACCATCAGGCTGTATCGTGCGGGTGATGAAATTTTCAAAGAGGGAGACAGCGGTACCGAGTTTTACCTTCTTAAAAAAGGGCGGATCCTCTTTTACAAGAAAAAAGAATCCGGGGAAGTCATCACCATGGATACTGTTTCTGATGGCGAGCTCTTCGGAGAAATGGCAATCATGGGAAAAAACAGCCGTGCCGCAACCGCGAAATGCATTACTGACTGCATAGTTGCTGTTGCCGATATTTCCAATCTCAACGCGCTCATCTACAGCAACCCCGATTTCTCTCTCAGTCTCATTAGAAAACTCGTGGAGCGTATCCAGACATCCGAACAGGTGCTCATAGAAAACATAAAAAAACTCGAACGTGAGAAGCGGGATGCTGAAAAATACTACCATGCTGCGCTTGTGCTCACACTCATCGGCCTTGGGTACCATCCAAAAGATGGAAAATTAAATGTTAATATTGATTTAAAGAAAATCAATGAGGTGGTGCAAAACATCGATGACGACGTTTTACAAAAAATAATCGATATAATTGTTTTGAAACAGAGAATCACGGAATCCGGCGAACTTGACGATAAAACTGCTGAAATGATAACATCCCTCTACGAGCAATTCAATCTTCAGGCGGATATAAAACAATAGCGCTTTACTGCCTGCTGGAAAGCTCCCGATACATAAGCCGGGCAATGCCCAGGTTTGATGTTCTCGATAGCATCAGCGCATATTGGTCGTAGAGCATGTCGGTAAAAATTTCTTCCGCCTGCCCCCCGTGAATGAGTCTGTTTTCCGGCTCGAGGGTATTTCGCATCTCTTTGAGCATCCGTCCTACGAAGATCGATTCCATTTCGAGACACGCATCCCAGAGCCTACGGTCGCGCGGGATGTTTCGGTCATTATGTCTTTCGTTTATATTTGTTGCAACAATCGTCTCCCGCAGGGTATCGTGAAAAGAACCTGCCGGCGTTCGTGCCAATATTGTGCGTTCGCGTTCATGACGCGCGGTACGAGCAGATTCTTCCGCAAAAGCCTGTACGTTTCCTATTGCCTCCATAATGCAACCTCACTTGATAATCAATTCCGCGTGTATAGCTCCCGCATCCTTGAGCGCTTTTATTATCGCGATGGTGTCTTTCGTTGACGCGCCAATATGATTCAGCGTATCGACCAAATCTTTCACGCTTGCGGTATCTGGTATGTGAGCGGCACTTCCTGCTTTCTGTGATAGGGTACTGGATTTCCCTTCGATTTTTACCGATATACCTTCCCTGCTGACAAAGGCTTCTGAAATCTTTATCTCCCCTCCCATCACTATTGTGGCATCGCGTTCATTTATGACGATTTTTGCACTGTATGATGGAGTAACTTCAATTTCAAATATTTTTGAAATGAATTCAGAAACAGAAACATTGTCGGGTACTTTGAGCCGAATTTTCCCTTCTTTTGCTATCGCGGGTTCAGAAGCGGGATAAAGTTCCTTAATCGACGACAGAATGCTGTTCGCCACGGTAAAATCCCACTCCTTCAACATAAGCTGGATATTGCCCTTGTCGATGAATTCGGATTCAACATTGCGCTCAATCAGCGCTCCTCCAATCACGCGAGCAACGGTTTTAACCGTGCCTTGACCTTTTTCAATCTTTGCCAGAGAAAGAGGCCCCTGCGCAACCGCATAAATCTGATTATCTGCACCTTTGAGCGGTGATTGTACAAGCACACCTCCTTCAAGCGACTTCGCATTATTAATAGAAGAAACGGTGACGTCGATGCGGTCACCGGCGCGTGCAAAGGGAGGAAGCGTAGCGGTTATAATCACTGCCGCGACGTTTTTCGCACGATACGTTTCCTCGGCATCCAGCCCGAGGTTTTTCAGGAGGTTTGAAAGCGAACTTGCAGTGAGTTCGCTTCTGGTATCGCCGGTGCCGGATAGCCCTACTACCAAACCATACCCGAGAACCTGGTTTTCGCGGATGCCATCTATTGATACCAGATCGCGAATTTTCACGGAAATCTCGCTTTCGGCATGCGTCAAAAGCACCAGCACTAATAGCGCCGGCACAATCACTATTGCGGGAAATACGGCACTGCGTATGTTATTGCGTAAGTTCATTGATGAGTTTGTTTAAATATTCTATGATGATTTTCTGCTTCTCATCTTCTGTGAGGGAAACACCCGCGGTTTCCTTCTCTTTAAGCGCTCCCCTTTTTATTTCTATTCCCGCTCCCTCTTTATATCCTTTCAACACAAAACGAAAAGAAGCAATATCAGTGGAATCTATACCCCTGCCTTTTACGAGCGATGGGTCCACAATACCGGTCACCTGAAACAAGTTAACCACGCCGTGAAGCGCGTATTCCTTCGTTCCTGCAATTTCAAAAAGATTTCCCGGAATTTTTTTCGTCACCCGTGCGGGGACAGTCAACTGCATCTTCCCCGATCCGCGTATTGTGGTTTTCCCTTTGCTGGTCGAATTCTTATTTGCAGACGCCTTCGGAAGAAACTGAGTAAGGCTTCCGTCTGGATTTGAAACAAGATTGAATGAGCTATCGCTATTTACAGTGAGATCAAATTTCATCTGTGAAAGGTCCTTGACGTGCACGAGAATTACATCGCCTTCTTTCAGCGTCTCGCTTGCCCCGTATACATTCCTATCCTGCCATAGACTTCTTCCATGAGCCGCAATCACAGCGCTAAATATCGCAACAATGGCAAGCGCAAGACATCTCTTCACGGTAAAACCTCCACCATGCCCCTTCCGGAAACTTTTCCTGAGAGCCGTCTGGAGTGTGCAGTTTTTACAATTATCCTGTCCCCTTTTTTCCCGTCTGAAAGCGCGGTGCCGAACGTACGCACCACAATTCCCTTATGGCGCAACACAACATCCACGATATCACCATTTCGCATGGTGAATTTTTCATCCGCACTGTTATTATGCGTGCTTTCATTAGCACGTTTTTTCACAATGCGGACCGCACTACCAAACACTCGTATTGCCAAGCCCGGGTGTATTTTGTTTAAAAGCCCCCGCACCTCCGACGCCTCAAGATAGCCGTCGTGGTACAGAGGCTCCGGAATAACAATGTCAGCGATATCGCTTTGTTCCGCAGCCTCGACATTCGCAACATCCCCAAGACATAGTATCGTTGAAGCGCCTGCATCCGGATTAAGATATACGCGAATTTCCCCCTCCATTGCAATCCCCGCCGCACTATACGCCACAAGAAGACACGCGCTCAACCACTTCATATTCATTACCGTTTCAGGCCAATCGCTGTTGCAAGCATCGAATCCGAAGTCTGGATTGCTTTCGAGTTGATTTCATAGGCCCTTTGCGCAACAATCATATTCACCATTTCTTCCACCACTTTTACGTTTGACATTTCCAAAAAACCCTGATGTGTCTTTGCCATGCCATTCAGGCCGGGCTGACCCGGAATCTCTTCACCCGATGCCGGCGTTGTTTTGAAAAGATTTCCACCAATTGCCTGAAGCCCCGCAGGATTGACGAAGCGATAGATTTCAAGTTGGCCGACGGTTATTGGTTCATCCTCGCCGACAATTTTCACCGTAATGCGTCCGTCCTGACTTATGCTCAGCGAATCGGCGATAAAATTCTCGGGTAAGATCACCGGCGGTTCAAGAAGATATCCGTTTGAGGTGACAATCTGGCGATTAGAATCAATTTTGAATGAACCATCACGGGTGTACGCAAAGGTGCCATCGTATAATTGCACTTTAAAAAATCCTTCACCTTCAAGCGCAATATCAGTGCGGTTTTCGGTTGATTGCAAGCTTCCCTGGCTGAACATGCGCTGGGTTGCTGAGGTACGCACACCGTGCCCCACCTGAATTCCAGTGGGAATTTCGGTAATTTCAGTTGCCGGAGTACCCGCCATAAGCACCGTCTGATAAATCAAATCTTCAAACTCAGCCCGGGTGCGTTTATACCCTGCGGTATTCACGTTTGAAAGATTGTTTGATATGGTATCAATATTGAATTGCTGGCCAATCATTCCTGACGCAGCGGTCCACAGCGATCTCATCATGGCGTTCACCTCAATTAGGAAATTGCCGGCTTTACACAACGCGCACATCAGACATTTCACCGGCATTGAGTACTCTCTGTGTTGAGTTTCGGCGAAATTTTTATGCCTCTGAAGGAAAATTTACCGCGACACTGCCAGACAGCTTTATGCATGTATTTTTCCATGTATAATTATTGACTTCTTACGGTAAGAAATCTATTGACAAAAATACTCTTGTTTATATATATTATAAAAAAATTGCAAGGGAACCTCTCAAAATTTCCATTGGTTGTTCCCTTGCAGGAATACAAAAGCTAAAAAGTGCTTTTGGGGGTGATCTGTCACTCAATAATGAAAGCGATTTTGAGATGCCCATAAACTTGTAGCGGAGCATTAGATCACGCGCTCTTGCTATTTTTTCGGGAAAAAATACGTGAAAAGGAGCTATACCATGAAAAAAGTCCTCATTGCTGTGCTGGCGGCGGGTGTTACCATAACTTTTTCATGCCGGAGCACCGATACCGGCAGTAAGTCGAGTGGCAAACAGCCGCAGAAAACGCAGGACGGACCGGGTAAAATTTTCTGGGACGGTGATAATTCACTGAAAGGAACCGGAAACTTTAAAAAGGGCAAAAAAGAAGGAGAATGGACGCTCTATCATCGTTTCAGCGGGGAAAAAATGGCCGTTGGCAATTATAAGGACGATAAGCAATCAGGGAAATGGGTATTCTACTATAAGAACGGCCAGAAAATGACGGAAG
>DYLV01000265.1 GCA_020721925.1 Leptospira biflexa | reverse complement strand
GCTCGAGCCCGAGCCGCATATCGAGTGCGTCTTTACCAAAACGAGCCATCGCCTCATAGTACGATATACGTTCAAACGGAATATCAATATTCTTCCCGATCGCCGTTTTTACGATTTCAACCACCAGCCCTTCGATTATCTCCATAATCATTGGCGGATCGACGAATGACATTTCAAGGTCCACCTGCGTAAATTCAGGCTGCCGGTCATTGCGCAGGTCCTCATCGCGAAAACATTTTACAATTTGAAAGTACCTATCAAATCCGGATACCATGAGAATCTGCTTGAAAAGCTGCGGTGATTGCGGAAGCGCATAGAACATCCCCCTGTTGATTCGGCTCGGGACCAAAAAATCGCGCGCCCCTTCCGGCGTCGATTTATTGAGCATGGGTGTTTCGATTTCAATAAACCTTTTGTTCGAAAGATAACTGCGAATAGACTGACACACTTTATGGCGCACAATCACGGCCTCCTGCATACAGGAACGTCGGAGGTCTAAAAAGCGGTATTTGAGGCGGAGATCTTCGGATAAATTTTCATCCAGATCAACAGCAAACGGCGGCTGTTCTGAAACACTGAAGATTGCAATTTCGCTGACAACCACTTCCACTTCTCCGGTTGAAATATTCGGATTGATGGCCTCGGGCGCACGAAGCCTTACCTCGCCCCGCGCCATTATACAGTATTCATTGCGCAGAGACTCAGCCGCTTCGATAACATCCCGGGGACTGGTTGAGGTATCAATTACAAGCTGAACAATTCCTGTTACATCGCGAAGCCAGATGAATATAATTCCACCCAGGTCGCGCTTTCGGTCAACCCATCCACACAGGCAAAGCTTTTCCCCCACATCACCTTTTGCAACTTCACCACAATACGTTCTTTCCTTAAACATATCACCTCCCAGAACTGATTTTCGCCATTGGAAATTCTGAGGCATGGGAAGTAAATAACATTACCTGACGTAGAATTACGTCAACGTAAAATATACATCGAAATACATAACTTTTTTTATTCATCAGGCAGATATTTCAATAATATGACTTTCAATTTAAGGAAGCTCCCTGAA
>DYLV01000152.1 GCA_020721925.1 Leptospira biflexa | reverse complement strand
TGTAATCGTCTGGTGGGGGGTACCGCCGAATTTTATGAAGGAATATTTCGGCTAACCCCCTCAATTACCTCTCTTTGCAGCCTCTTATTGACCTGATAACAAGATCAGGGTGCTGGATTCTTATCTCATAAGATATCGATGCTTCGACGTGTGATGTGTACTGTATGCGGTTGTTACACATAAATTAATTCGGAAAGAGAAGCAGGAAGGCAAATCGTTTCTTTACATGTCCGCAGAGTGAAATGAACGCGATTTTCAAGAAATAGATAAACCTCATTGATTATTTTCTATAGCGGTCTGTTCCTTCTTTAATTTTCTATAAGAATACCAAGAATAAATAAAGGATGCGAGTAGCACACCAATATCGTCAACCCAGCCGATCGGTACGAGCACATCAGGAATAATATCAATAGGGGAAATTGCATAAACTATTCCCGCAACCAATAAAACAAGTGAAATAATAAATCTCCTTTTGACATGAGCTGGACTTCGATCTTCAATTTGTTGCATAGATGCCTCCGAATTATCTCGGTATTTTTAATCACATGCAATCATCATTAATCCATTATACTGAAGGTGTCAAGCAACTTTAGGAATGTATGGTATGAAATGATTTTGGGGCTACTTTAGAAGGATGGCAAAAAACCTTTGTGCGATTTTTAATGTTGAAAACGGGTTGAGTCATGCCCTATTTCAAGAAAGATATATGCGATATTGCAACTCGTATTGCGAAAAATTATATACCTTTCTGTATATTATCAACCAAGCCCAAGTATACGTGAAAGCGGCTCCCAAATCTGCCAGGGGATTGGGTGGATTGTTCCATAATATCCCAGCCGTTCATGTTTATCGCCATGAAAATCGCTCCCGCCCGAAATAATCAGGCTGTGTTTGGAAGCCAGACCAACAAAGCGCTTCACATGGGATTCATCATGCATAGAAGCGTATGCTTCTATCCCTTCCACTCCCAAGGAGCGGAATCGAAGGATTTCCTCTTCAAATTCCCGGAACGAGTTTATATTGAGTGAAACAGGATGGGCCACAATCGCTTTTCCTTTTGCATGATGAATAATCGAAATTGCCTGTTCGAGGTTGATTTTTTCTTTTTTAACATAACCCGGCTTACCGGGAACAAGGAATTTTTTAAAAACCTCTTCTGTGCTCCTTGCATATCCGTGCCGCACAAGCACCCGTGCGACATGTGGACGCCCGATGGACTCCCCGCCCGATTCCGCGATGATTTCTTCTTCTCTGATTACCACCCCGTGCCTTTTTAAATCATCCACTATGCGGGTCACACGAATGCTCCGCCGTTCCTGGAGATCATCAAACACCTCATGCAGCATGTCATCTTTATGATTAATATTCATGCCCAAAAGATGAAATGAACCCCGCTCATAATCGATACTAAATTCAATTGCGGGAATCAAAACGATATTTTTGCCCGATGCATACGCCAGAGCTTCATCAAGCCCTCCAACGGTATCATGGTCGGCAATCGCCAGAATCCGACATCCAACCTCAATCGCGTGTTCGACGAGGTCAATGGGGCTGTAAATCCCGTCCGAGGCGGTAGTGTGCGTATGCAGATCAATAAGAGGCTGATCGTGTATCATAACAGATTCTGATATCTCCTATTTTCATTATGAAAATCATCCAAATTGCAGGAAAGCCTTTTTTATGCGCTTTTCATTTTTTTCTGTAATTCCTGCTGCTCACTCATCGAGTTAACCATCACATTATTGTGCAATACTCACAAAAAAAAGTTGCGATTATTGCTCTACATCGTAATATAGTCCATAATTATTGTGTTGTCATTCATCATTACACGCGAGAGTGCCATGTACGCAGGAATCGACATAGGCGGTACCAATATCAAAGCAATCATAGCGAACAGGGAAGGCGCAATTCTTGCCAGCAGCAAGGATAGAACGCCGAAAACTGCTGAAGAAATAAACGAAACAATTATCGGGCTTTTAAGGAAAATGCTCGAAAAAAAGGGCTTCAGAATCTCGGCATTAAAATCCATCGGAATCGGCGCGGCCGGCGCAATAGACGGAAAGAAGGGAATTATCATCACCAGCCCGAATATCGAAGCGTGGAAAAACTATCCCCTTGCGCCCGTAATCGAAAAAAAAACAGGAGTCAGAGTATTTCTGGAAAACGACGCCACTGCGGCGGTGATAGGGGAATGGTGGACAGGCCACGGCAAGAAATTCAAAAATTGGGTAATGCTCACTCTGGGCACGGGCATCGGCGGCGGCGCAGTCATTGACAACAAAGTATACACGGGACAATCGGGGAGTTCTCTCGAAATCGGCCATCTCACCATTGACTATAAAGGCAAACAGTGCCCCTGCGGTAACAGAGGTTGTTTTGAACGTTACGCTTCGGCAACTGCGCTTGTGGAAACAATAAAGGCAAAACTGAAAAAGCGCTCCTCATCGCTCCTTATGCGCATGAAAACAGAGGCGCTTTCGGCGCGGATGGTGTTTGAAGAAGCAAATAAAGGTGATATGCTTGCTCGTGAGGCTCTTGAAGAAGTGGGATTTTTTTTAGGCGTGGGGCTTGCGGGATTAGTAAATATCTTTAATCCTGAAGCCATCATCATCGGAGGAGGGCTTTCACATGCCCATCGCTATCTTCTTCCCGTTGCAAAAAAAGTGGTGCAGGAACGCGCGCTTCCCGGGCTCAAAGACAATGTGAAATATTTAATCATAAAAAATGAAGACAAAACACCAGCACTCGGCGCAGCAAAAGTCGGCATCGATTCTCTCGGCTTATAGCACCCTGCACCTTCCATTATGCTCAAAGTCCGCATAACTCCCGCAACAACGGAAACCCGCAGCGATGGCGCATACCTGGATGAACCCATACCTTTTGAGAGCTCGTTTTTCTGGCCTTCTCAATGGAAGCTTCAGATTCCCTTCCCTTTTCCAGAAATCTCATCCGGTTCATCTACGATTCCAGTCGAAGATGAATTGGCAGAGATACCGATACTCATCGTCGAAGAGGGAATTTCCCGATTATTTCTCATAGATTCCTCGAACGCTCAAAACACGGATGAAACCATCGAACTATCCATTGACTCCCATTTTGCCTTTGGAGACGGGAAACACCCCACAACCGAATTGTGCATCCATCTGCTCGGGAAAATCATCGCGTCCATTCACCCCAAAAAGCGGAATTCGCTTTCATTCATGGACGTGGGCACGGGAAGCGGAGTGCTGGCTATTATGGCAAAAAAATGCGGTATTGGAAAGGTAGATGCGATAGATATTGTAGAGGATGCGGTCCGCTGCGCGAAAGCTAACATGCACCTCAATGAATGCGAGTTGAACATCCAGCATTGCGACGTGGCGACATTCATTTCCGAAAAAGAATACGACATCATAACGGCAAATATTGTCACCGATGTCTTTTTAAAAAATACTGCTTCGATTGCACGCCTTCTCAAAAAAGGCGGTTATCTTATCGCCAGCGGCATCAGCACAGGCAGCGCCTCTTCGGCAAGCACCTGTTTCACAACACGCGGTCTTGCAATTCAGGAAACTCTCTTCTGGCGGGGATGGAGCGGATTCATTATGCAAAAGACATGTTAGCGGGGGACATGGATAAGCGTGCGGTTCGACAAAAGCCATCCTTCTTTCGCACGTCTTCCATCGAGGTATTTTATAAATTCGGCGCTTCCGCGAATAAGCCCCTCGTGTTTTCCGCTTTTTCTGCGCACAACGGCCGCTTCGAATTCCAGTTGCCTCTGAACATAGCGCACTCCGTCGGCATCTTTATGTTCCTCAGCGCTGTCAGCATCGTCGACTTCGGTCGCCATTAGATCTACAAGATAATACTCACGATACATTTCCCCGAAAACAGCTTCGGATTTTGGATGCGCTTCGCACGCTGCATACTCCCGATAGTTCATCTGCTGAATTGCCGACGCCCATCTGCGGAGCACATAATTCGGTTCCACAAAACGGCTTTCATCTTTGCATGAAGCAAAAAGCATCACAACGACCAGCAACAACACACATACAGTGCTCTTTTTAATATAGTTTTTCCCCACTGTATCCGCCGTCTATTTCACCCTTTCAGGTTTTTCTCTGCCCGCACGGGTATCGCGCGCATTTTGAAGTTCAGTATTGCCCACCTGGCATCGGCCAAGGGTGAATTTCCGCACTTCCTCACGTACACCGCAGGAGCGGCAAAAATACTCCACGTTGCCATCGGCAGCAGGGACGGCTTCGACATACCGCGATCCGCAATTCCTGCAAAATATGACCGATACATAATTGGACATGTTAGCCGACCCGGTGCATTTTCAGCGCAATCACCGATATATCTTCCTTCGCTTCTATCCCGCCGGTAAAGTCATCGGCAAAGGTTAAAAGAGAATCTACGATTTCAACTGCATTTCCCGAAGCCGATCCGAGAAAATCCATAATACGCTTCAGCCCCAGCTGTATTCCATTGCGGTTTTTGCGCGCAATAAGACCGTCTGTGATGATCACGAACGCATCTCCGCTTTTCAAATTCACCCGGACTTTTTTAAACTCCCTTGTTTGTCCATCGAGCGATTTCCCGCCGATTTTAATATATCGTGCCACGCCGTCCCGTATCAAAATAGGGTATGCAATTCCCGAATTCACATAGCTGAGGGTTTTTTCTTTCCAGGATACGACTCCATAAAAGAGCGACAGCTGTTTTACAACGCCCGCTTTATTTTTTATGAGATCATTTATCTGGCCCTGGACAAATTCAGGACTCAAGCCTCCGAGGGAGGCAAGGCTTTTTAGTGCGCCGTTTACCACAGAAGCCTGAAGCGCGCCTGGAATCCCCTTTGCATGGATATCTCCCAGCGTGATGGAAGCCTGATGATTGAAAAAATAAATATCATAAAATTCTCCGCCGACTTCCCGGGCGGAGATGGAACGAGCGGCCACTGAATACTCCCGCTCGTCAATGCTGATTTTCGGAAGAAGCGCGTACTGGATCGAATGCGCAGAGGAAAGCTCGTTTTTTATACGTTCTTCTTCAATGGCATTCTGAAAAAAAATCGCATTTTGCACGGCCAATGCCGCCTGATTTGCGAATGCATTGAAAAGCACCACATCCTCTTCATCGAAACCAGGCTTCACAAGAGGGTTGATTGCCTGAATCACCCCCAGCAGTTTTCCCTTAAACAAAAGCGGCGCGCACAGGATTGATTTTGTGACAAACCCGGTTTTTTTATCGAAATTCGGATCGAAGCGGGCGTCATTATACACATCGTTGATATACACAACCCTTCTATTCTCCGCCACCCATCCCGCTATGCCCTGGCCGATTTGCACCCGATACCGTTCCTGAAGCTCCTTGCCCGCCTCACCCAGCGCAACCTTGAATACGAGATCGCGTGTATCGTCCTCATAGAGTAAAAGCGTACTCGCTTCCGTCTCCATGATATCCTTAATGATTTCCATGATTATGTGCAGGAGTTTCCCGATGTCGAGCGTTGAATTAATGATGCCATTAATTTCGACGAGTTTGCTTAAATTGTGCAGCTGGCGTTCAAGGTATGCCAGCTTTTCACGTGTAAGCGGTTCCATTTCCATCGATATCGTTCAGCCCCTGGTAATATCTTTTAGCGATTGCGAGGAAGCAGTCTTTACTAATTCTTCACAATACACTTTTATAAAAATATCCGTTTCACAACAAAATACATATAGAAATACGCAAGCCGTAAAAGACGTCCAATTCTCCATGGTCTGGTAATGATGCGATAGAACCAATCCATGCCTCTCTCCATAAAGAAGGCAGGAGCTTTTTTAATATCGCCAGAAATAATGTCGATGCTGCCACCCACGCTGATGAAAACCACATCTTTGAATTCATTTTTAATTTTGTAAATCCATTTTTCTTCTTTCGGAAAACCCATTCCCACAAAGACGATGTTGGCCTGCGATTTGCGGATTGCTTCCACCACCGATTTTTCTCTTTCGGGGGTAAAATATCCTCCGTGCCGTCCTACGATGCGCACCTCGGGAAACGACTTTTTAATGTTCAGAAATGCTTTTTCCGCTATCTCGGGCTTCCCGCCTACAAGAAAGATCGTATAATCCTTGATTTCTGATATCCGCACCAGATCCATCAGGAAGCTGATGAAATGAACCTTCTCCTTCAAAGGATTTTTTATCATTCGCGAGGCCCAGCAAAGGCCTGCCCCGCTGGAAAGCCTGAGGTCGGCTTTCCCGACAATCAGACCCAGATCGCTGTTGGAACGAATCCGCAATATTTTATAGGGATTCAGCGATATGACATGATGAATGCCTCCGCTTTCAATCATTCTCATGACCTTCACCACTGCCTGAGCGCGCGTGAGGCTCTCAACACCGACTCCCATAAGATTTACCATCTTTACATCATCAAGCGCCACCTGATTGTATTCAAGAACTATATCGCGTTCCTCCTTATACGAATCGTAATACACATCTTTAATGGGCATCATCTCCTCCGCACAGGATAATATGAAGCTCCCGAAAGGAGCGTTTTATCAAATTGCCGGTAACTATTTTAGACTTCACATTGTTTTATGGCACAGAATTCCCCGCACATTGAACATTGATCCGACTGCGATGGAATTTCCGATCTCATGTGCCTCGCACGTACTCCATCAACCGCAAGCCGAAACATCTGCTCCCAATCGCGCCTTTTTCTCGCGCTCGACATTTCGTTGTCCCATCCAATCGCTTCCGTTCGCCGC
>DYLV01000151.1 GCA_020721925.1 Leptospira biflexa | reverse complement strand
CGGCGCTTTTCTCGTATTCTTCTTCGGAGATGTATGCGCGGGCAAGATGCAGCATAAAATCCGCTTTCCTCAAATTATCGCCTGCAAGAAAAATGGCGCTTCGGGCTTCTTCTTCCAGTTCCTTCCAGCGCGAGGTGAGATGAAGAATTCGGCAGGAATGAAGCCGCGCATCGAGGGCGCGATTACCCTTTAATCTGGATGATGCCAGGTGATACAGTTTTAGTGACAGATCCGGCGAAGATGCGTTTCCCGCCATTAAGAAATATACCTCGCCGCGCTTTGAGCTTGAAGGATATTTTTTTTGAAATTCATTTCCAAATTTTAGCACGTTTTTCGATTCGCCCGCTTCCGAAAGCGATTTGATGTGGGCGAACAATTTCATCTCGCTGTTCTGGCTTTTGGCTTTATTGGGCAGAGATCCGAAAGCAAGAGCGCAGAGCATAATGCAGGCGATCTTATGGGATTCTTTCCGCATAGAGCGTATTACCGATTACCTTGACTATTTTCACTTTCACCATGTGTCCGATATCATCGCTTCCGCCAGGCAGCACGACGGGGTGATTGAGAAAAGTTTTTCCCATCACTTCTTCCGAAGATTTTTTGCTGATTGCTTCCACGAGAACTTCTTCTCTTCGATCGATCCTGTGGATGAGTTTTTCCCGGGAGATTTCCCGCTGGAGAGCGATGAGCTCATTCAGGCGCGAGGTTTTTTCATCCGCGCTGAGCGTTTCTTCGAGCCCAAAAGCTGCGGTGCCTTCCCTCGGTGAGTAGGCATAGGTGAATGCTTCGTCGAAGCGGATACGGCGCACCATCTCCAGCGTCATTTTGAAATCTTCTTCCGTCTCTCCGGGGAATCCTACAATTAAATCGGTCGATATTGCATAATCGCCGAGGATGCGTTCCATGTCGGCAATGATGTGGTAGTAATGCGCCGTGGTGTAATGGCGGTTCATCGCGCAAAGAATTCTATCAGAGCCGCTTTGCAGGGGAAGATGTATTGCGCGGGAGATGTTGGGATAATCGCGAATCACCTCCAGCGTTTCCCTGCTGAAATCTTTTGGATGTGAGGTGAGAAAATTGATTTTTGAAATACCGTGCACATTCGCGGCTTTCTCGAGGAGGCGGAAAAAAGGGATATCACCGCTGTCCTGGCCGTACTGATTTACATTCTGCCCCAGAAGCGTGATTTCAGAGGCGCCACTGGATGCAAGCAGTTCAATATATGAGACAATTGTTGCCGAGGGAAATGAGATGAGTTTTCCCCGCACATAGGGCACGATGCAATAGGCACAAAAATTTTCGCATCCATGCGTGATGGTTACCCACCTGTGCCAGAAGTGTGCGCTTTTCACGGAAGGGACCCCATTGAATCGCGGATGAAAATCCTTTGTGTTCTGGGAAAGAAAAACGCGTTGCCCCGATGAAAAAAAGAGTTGTAGAAGTTCACCTGCGATTGGTGTCTGATAGGGGCCGATGATTAGGCTGGCAATCCCCTCGTCGATGATTTTTGTGCCGATTCGCTGTGCCATGCACCCCGCCACAACGATTATTTGGTCTTTGCGCACACTGGCCGCTTTGATGCGAGACAACGCTCTGTTCTCTGCGTGATTTCTTACCGAGCAGGTGTTGAAGATTACAATATCCGCATCTTCTTCGGTTGCTGCGGCTGAAAATCCCTGCGCACGCAAATTCTCCGCCATGAGCTCAGAATCACTTTTATTCATCTGACAGCCGAATGTTTCAATAAAGAATCGCTTATTCATACGCTGAGTGCAGTCCAATTTCATTTTTACGGCAAAATTATGCGTAAATCAAACCGAAGCAATTTCATGCATGTTTGTAAATAAAAAAACTATGTGCATTCATCGAAAAAAGGTCTATAAGGATAAATCAATTGACGATATAATAACAATATATATAGTAGGATGAAATTGCAATATTTGCCTACGGGGATAGCACATGAGCAAATTGGATCTCAATTCTCTTCTGGAGCAGCTTGAACTTACGAAGAAAGTTGAACTGAGCTTCTCAAGGATTGATGAGGATGTGATGATGGCGCTGAATGCACTTACCGTCAAAGCTCTTTCTATGCGCGATTCTCTCTTTATTCTCAACTCTATGATCACCATCATACGCGAATTGGTGGAAAATGCCGAGAAAGCCAACGCAAAGAGGGTGTTTTTCCGCAAGCGCGGCAAAAACATCCATGATGCACACGACTACGCCGAAATAATGAGGGAATACGAAGGCAAAATTAAGGAAATGGTTCGAAATATTGAAGCGGATCTCGAACAAAGCGGATTTATCGTTTCGGTGATTTTTAGATTTGAAAACGGAAATCTGGTTATTGAAGTAGGAAATAATATTGAATTGCTTGAGGATGAGAAAAGGCGGATTCTCACGCGGATGAAGATGGGCGAAAAATCGTCGCATTTTCTCGATATTTACGGGAAAATTCAGGACTCCAGTGAAGGAGGTGGTGTGGGGATCGTCCTCGTATTTTTTATGTTGAAAAACATAGGAGTTGCGCCTTCCGCGCTGCAGCTTGTGGCGCGTGATAATTTCACCTCGATGCAGCTTCGTCTTCCGGAAAGCTTCAAACCTGTGGAAATCACTACCGAAATTAAGCGACGCATTCTCAATGACGTGAAGGGAATTCCGACGTTTCCTGAGACCATTGAGCGACTTATTGCTATGTGCGACGATGAAAATACCAGCATCGAATGCATTGCCGAAGAAATTGAGAAGGATCCTGCAATAACCGCCGATGTTGTGCGGCTTTCAAATTCGGCCGGATTCATCAGCGGGAAGAGAATTTACAATGTTGCCGATGCGGTGAAGACCGTCGGTTTGAAAAACGTCAGGGCGCTTCTTTTGGTATGCAGTGCAAGAAAAATCATAGATACCCGCTATAAGAAATTTGAGGAAATTTGGGAACATTGCAACAGAGTTTCGGCATACTCGCGCTATCTGGCACATGAATATCACCTGCTGAGCAGATTTGAGAATATCGCCATTGCCGGGCTTTTGCACGATCTGGGAATGATTGTGCTTTTATCAACGGACATCAATCTGGTTAAAAGCATTGCTTCGCTCACTCGCGATAAAAAGCTTATAAATTCAACCATTCTTGAAGAAGTGTATATCGGCCTGAGCCATTCCACGCTGGGGGGTATTATTGCCAGAAGGTGGAATTTTCCAGATTACCTCATTGAGGCAATTCAGCATCATCATTCTCCCTTTGATGCGAGCACAGAGTTCCATGATGTCGTGTATGCGGTGTATTTGGCAAACATGCTGGTCGGCATTGAAGAGAAGAAATACGAATATTATTTTATTGAAAACGCGGTGCTGAAACGATTCAAGCTCGATGGATATGGAAAAATTCAGAAATACCACAAGCACATCATAGATACATTTTCAGAAGAAAGCACGTAGGTCGAAATCGCGCAGTAGAGAAAGATTATGCCTATGATAAGGCGAACCGCGGAATCAAAAAGAACGAGCCGCCTCACAGTATCTTCGCCCATTTCCAATGAAATGTCTTCGAATGACTCGCGTATTTTCTCAGGGTAAATGATGACGAACGGTCCCGTGATAACCATGAAAAGACCTACGAGAAACACGAACGTCGACCATTTCCCATTGTAAAATGTAAGAGGAAAACCAAGCAGGACAAGAATTATGCCGTGCAGGAAAAAAAGCCTGTGAGCGAACCATCGCATCCAGAATTGAAAAAACCTTTTGCGCAGGCAAAGCTCAGCGGTTCCCATGAAAAAAAATAATGTTCCGAGGGCGATGACGTAAAGAGAAATCATGCTTTCGAAGCTCCAGATAACGTATCCATCCCTCCCCAAAAGGCGGGGGGAGGGATGATGAGAACATCAGTACCGGTAGTGCTCGGGCTTGAACGGCCCTCCAACCGGCACGCCAATGTAATCAGCTTGCTTCTGAGTGAGCCTTGTGAGCTTTGCGCCGAGTTTGGCAAGATGCAATCGCGCGACTTCCTCGTCGAGCTTTTTCGGAAGTGTATACACTTTCCGCTCAAGATTTTGATTGGTTGCAAGCTCAATTTGTGCAAGTGATTGATTGGTGAAACTGTTCGACATCACAAAGCTCGGGTGGCCAGTGGCGCAGCCTAAGTTGACCAGGCGTCCCTCCGCAAGCACAATAATGCTTCTGCCGGATTTCAGTGTCCACCTGTCTACCTGCGGCTTGATGGTATCTTTTTTGCATCCCGGCGTTTCTTCCAGATAGTGCATGGCTATTTCACTGTCGAAATGGCCGATGTTGCACACAATTGCACCGTCCTTCATACGCTCCATGTGTTCGCCGGTGATGACGTCCACGTTTCCTGTTGCGGTGACAAAAATATCGCCAATAGGGGCTGCATCGTCCATCGTAGTCACTTCATAGCCTTCCATTGCAGCCTGCAGCGCGCAGATAGGGTCGATTTCGGTTACCAGCACGCGTGCGCCGAATCCGCGCATCGACTGGCAGCATCCTTTGCCCACATCACCGTACCCGCATACGACAACGATTTTACCGGCAACCATGATGTCGGTGGCGCGCTTGATGCCGTCGGCAAGAGATTCCCTACAGCCGTAGAGGTTGTCGAATTTCGATTTTGTCACTGAATCATTCACATTGATGGCAGGAAAAAGAAGCTCGCCTTTCTTTTCCATCTGGTACAGGCGGTGTACTCCGGTGGTAGTTTCTTCGGAAACTCCTATTATGTTTTGGGCAATGCGAGACCATCGATTCGAGTCCTTTTTCAAACTTGCGCGAATCCGTTCGATGATGATGCGTGCTTCCTTATTGCCTGGATCTTTTTCAAGAAAGGAAGGGTCTTTTTCTCCTTTAACTCCCCAGTGTATGAAAAGCGTTGCGTCGCCGCCATCATCAACAATGAGGTTTGGGCCTGAACCGTCGGGCCAGGTGAGCGCCTGTTCGGTGCACCACCAGTATTCTTCGAGAGACTCACCTTTCCATGCGAACACTGCGGCGGAACCGGTTTTGGCGATGGCTGCAGCGGCATGATCCTGCGTGGAAAAGATGTTGCACGATGCCCAGCGCACATCTGCGCCTAAGGTTTTCAGCGTTTCTATAAGAACCGCGGTCTGAATGGTCATGTGAAGGCTGCCCATGACCTTTTTGCCTTTGAGAGGTTTTTCATTGCCGTATTTTTCTCTCACTGCCATAAGACCCGGCATTTCGGCTTCGGCAAGCTCGATTTCTTTCCGCCCCCACTCTGCCAGCGAAATGTCTGCAACCTTATGTGGCAGGGCTGGATTGATTTCAAGAAAAGATGGTGCTTTAACGTTCATTTCGTATCTCCTGTATGGGATTGTAATTGTGCACTATGCGCTGTAATAATATGCATCCGCGACTAAAAACAGCCGAGGAGCACTCCTATTTTCTTATATCAAACAAACCCTCCGTGTTTGAATTCTAACGGCGCTTCTTTCCCGCGACGAAAATAGAAATTCTGAGTCCTGATGATGTTTTGAATTGGGCGGCGTCTTTCATTACAAAACCGGCGCCGACGAGCCATTCTTCCATGAGCTTTTTCGGAAAACCAAGCCACCGGTGTCCAAGAGAACTTCGAAAATCTTCACGATGGTGTTTGTCGAGTTCCACAATGATGCAAGATCCACCCGGCGCGATTGTTCTCCACGCTTCCATTATGCCTCTCTGCGGTTCGGTGAGATGATGAAGAACCATATTCAGTACTGCAAGATCGGTTTCACCGTCGCGCATGGGGAGATGCTCGATTTCTCCGATGCGAAGCTCTATATGCCTGCCGTTTTCTTTAAGCCTGCGACGGGCTTCTTCCAGCATTTTCGGCGAGCGGTCAATGCCGATAACATAATTGGCTTTATCGGCAAGGTACGGCAGAAGTTCCCCCGTACCGCATCCTAAATCCGCAGCAGTGGTGCATTGCCCTGCTCTTTCTGCAATCTCTTGTGCAATATGGACATTCCCAAATATATTTTGTTTCAATGCGTCCCATCGGGGGGCGAGGGAATCGTAAAAAAATGTTTTTTCTCGTGCCTTTTGCGATATACGTTCCTCAAGATGCTGAAGTTCTGATGATACGTTCGGATCCTGCAAAACCAACTCTTTGAGAATTTCGGTGCTTCTGTGCCCATTGTGAGCACGATAAAAAACCCATAGGCCATCGCGGCGGGATGAAACAAGCCCCGCATCGGAAAGGATTTTCAGGTGACGCGAAACACGCGGCTGGCTAAGGTGTAAAATCTCACCGATATCATTGACGTTCAGTTCGTGCGAAAGAAGGATTGAGTAAATCCTGAGCCTTGTTTCATCGGAAAGCGCTTTTATGTAAGAAAGAAGTGTCATATTTATTATTATATAAATATATACGTATATAGTAATAACTTAGAGAAGAATCGTCAAGTAAAAATGTTGATCGAATCAATTTTTTTCAGAGAAAAATCTGAATAACATGCGATATTTTTTATGATCTTGATTTCGAATATTGTAGAATTTTTGTTCAAACGGCTGCCTAATAAAAATAGCTCGAAATGCGTTCACAACAGCTCTAAAATTCGCAGGCATTTAATTTTTCGGTGAAATGTCACAATCACCGCGTATTATGGCCGAAAACAAAAAGGAATCCCTCTCTCATCTCTGCGATGAGGAATGGGAGGTACGAATTTTTATTTGTGGGGTGGGTTATTTTGTGAGCAGTATCTCCAAATCCGGCGGTACTCCCCACCAGAT
>DYLV01000010.1 GCA_020721925.1 Leptospira biflexa | reverse complement strand
GGTTCCACTGGCGGTAGTGTGCCCGTGGATACTACCGGGTATGCGGAAGGGGCTATTGTAAGCCCCCTCACATTGATGCGCTCTGCGCTTTAGGCGGGTTTTTTCACCGGCGGGGATTCATGAACACAAATGCACTGCGGATAATTGCACTTATGTCGGGGGAAAATCCGCTCAATGAGAGGGCAGCATCCTGCATATTAAGCGCCTCGTACGCTATTTCCCACGCCGATGCGAGCTTGCAGCCTGTACCTCTCTGTTCTTGTCGTTTAAAACCGCATAATTCATAAAAAACCAAATTCAATTTATCCAATATTGGTATTCAAAAAAAGCTGTATGCTTCTGTTTATCGAGCTATTAAAGTTTAACAATGGCACTTTTCAGCATATCTTTAACAATATCAATTTTATCATGAAATTCCTTTTGAATTATTGAATTAATATTGTACCATAAATCTTCAACTGAAGTGTTAAATTCGCCACCGTCTCTTGGGTTATCCCAGCCTCGTACTGTTACTTTACCGTCAATAATTTTAAAATATTCACCTCGTATTCTTTCCTTAAATTCATATTCAATGGGGGGTATTTTGTTATAATCAAAAATAATGAAGGCTTGTTGCTTAAAATAGTCTCTTTCTTTTCGGTCTAATCTGTCTAAAATTTCATTACGCAATCTAACCCGAACATCTAAGGGTATAGAATGTAATTTGGGACCAAAAAAGAAAAAATTATCAAGTAATTGAAATAAATACAAGTGCTCATCTTTCTGGTAATGATGACCTAAAGCAAAACCATTCTTTGCCTTAAGTAAAAAATTTATATTATCTATAAAAATTTTTTCATCTTCCACAACTTCATCTTTAAGATAAGTCCAGAATTTCCAACTTTTATCGGCTAAATCGGATAATTTTTCAGGTTTGGGCAGTTTCAAAATCTCCTGTATAATTTCATAATCAGCATCAATGCTGATAATTGGATACCTTTTCTCGAAAAAGGAATTGAATGTATATTTACCACTAAATATAGAATTTTTATTTATAACCCTCAAATCCTTTTCTGTAAGCTTTACCTTGAACTTTCCACCAAAAGGTTTTTCAAAATTCCATTCTTTTATAATCATTGCTGTATGTTTTAATCCACGCAAAAAAATTTGACACTTTAGACATTCCGGTGTAACCTGCCACATTACAAGCCGTCTCTTGAGCATTTTTATGCGAATCACTAAGTGGCAGGTTTTGTCCAGAATTTTTTCCCTGCTGCGGTAATGCCCGCAGTTGACCATCCTATTATTTGCGCGATTGTGCTTTTGTCCATTGACGCCTCCGTTGATTATGCTCATGGATATTCTCGATTATCACAACTTTCTCCCATGCAATTCAACGCTGATGAATGCTGTTGCCGGCATCGATAAGAACATGCCGATACATCCAATTGCTGATTTCACGAGTTCGGAAAGCACGGGATTGTGGTTGAAGATGAGCATGATCGGCATTCCCGGTTCAAGGCGCATTGCGATGAGAAGTACCAGCGGCAGGGCGCTTCCCACATACGCGAAAAGCAGTGTATTGACCGTGGCGCCCAGGATGTCGGAGCTGACCGTGAAAACGGAGCGAAACGCTTCCGCGCGCGAAATGTTCGGGTGAACCCTAAAAATTTCTTCGGTGGCGGATGCGATGGAAATACAGACATCCATAATGGCTCCAAGCGCGGCTATTACCATGCCGGAAAGGGCAAGACCGCGCAGGTTTATGTCCACGCCAGACGCGTAAAAAACAGTGAGCATTTCATTGGTTACAATGCCGGAAAGATGCATGAGCCAGCCGGCAAAAAGCGAAAGTACGGCGGCAAGAAGCACGCCCGATGTTGCGCCAAGAATTGCAGCCAATGTTTTTCGCGACAATCCCAGTATAATGGGGATGGTGATGACGATCGCGAAGATGGAAATGCCCACCGACACCGGGAGAGGAGAGCGCCCTCGAAGTGTGAGCGGGATGAGAATGTAGAATATCAGCACAACCGTGGCAAGCAGCGACATAATTGCAAGCGCGCCGCGAATTCTTCCCACTGCGATGATGGTGATTACCAAAAGCGCAAGCATGATCACAAGGCCGACGGTATTGTCTACATCGTAAATTGAAACATATTCTACAGCGTCTGCATCTTCACTTCGCGAGATGCCGATGAATACCCTGTCGTTAGGGCGATAGAACATCTCTCTGGGGAGATCATCCTCTCCGCGATATACAGAAGTGAATTTTTCTCCTTTTCTCGTTCCGTCAAGCACGGTAAGATGTACGCGTACCTCGATGCCGTGAGAAGAATCGCCAATTGTTTTTCTCTCGATTTTTTCAACTTTTGCGCGGGTAAATTCGCGCTGGTCAGAATAGCTTCCCCGGGCTGCCTGACTGTCCGTAGCCAGAAAAGAAAATAAAATGGGGAAAAGGAGCGCGATGAAAAAATATGTAAATATCTGTCTCATTCGCATCACCGCGCCACTATATTTTCTTTAATTGTCCTGTCAATTGCCATTCCCTTTTCGAAAATTTGTATTATTGCCATCCCGAAAACCGCGTTTTTCATGACGTGCGCTTTGGAGTTTTTTGCGGTATCATGGATACCGCAATTGCCAGAAGCGCATTGACGAACACCACCGTATAGCCGGTGGGGAGATCGAACTTGTAGGATGAGAGAATGGCAATAAGATTTGCAATGATGCCAATTGTCCATGCTTTGAGCAGCATACGCTTCCCATCGAAGCGAATTGCGATGAGCGCGGGAGATACCAGAAGCGAAAAAACGATAAGCACACCCGCGAGTTTTACTGAACTTGTGACGGTTACGGCGAAGGTTGTGAAGAACAAAGCGTCTTTCCAGAAACCGTTAAGGCGGCGATATACAAGGAAAAGCATAATACCTATCGCAGAATAAATTACGGCTGTCTTGATGATTTCTTCGATTGGCGTAAAAAGAATATCGGATGCCATAAGACGCTGGAATTCCTCCATGCCATGGGCGGATTTTGAAAGCACAATGTATACGGCGGAAATGCCGAATGCATAGAGCAGTCCAATGAAAGCTTCCAGGTTTTCGGTGTGGCGCGCTGCCCAGGCGATCAAAAGCCCGCCTATGAGGGCGAATGTGAGCGCTGTCGGATACAGAAAAGTGCCGTTGAAGAAGAAAAGTGAGATGGAAGCTCCAAGCGCCGCCATCTGGCCTATTGCGAGGTCTGTGAAGATGATGCCTCGCCGAATGATTTCAAGACCGAAGTAGGCATGAATGCCCACCAGAACCAGGGAAAGTGCAAAAGCGGAAATTAAAATATCGTTCATGGCACGAGCCTCCGTGTAATGGTATCAAAAAGCGACACAATCCCCTCGACTTCAGAAACGGCTCCCACATCATGAGGAAGCTTCACCACAGGGATGTTGAATTTTTTTGAAAGATGCTTTGCTGCATCATCCGGATTGTACACATCCTGAAGAATGTAGATAATCTTACTTGAGGAGAGAATTGTTTCGAGCTTCTCTATGTGCCTCGATGTTGGCGGAATACCGGGAAGCGGTTCGATGGTCCCGGCCAGCGAGATTCCGTATCTTCTAAGCAAATAATCGTAATTCTTGTGATACTCAACTACTTTCTTTCCTTTTAAAGGCGAGAGCTTGCGATCCCATTCCGTCATTTTTGCGTTCCACATCTGTATAAAAGCGCCTAAGTTTTTTTCATAGTGGGCGCTGTTATGCATGTCGAGCTCGCGTAGTTTTCGGGCTATTGATTTCGCAAGCACTGGAATGTTGTGCGGGTCTAAATAAAAATGAGGATTTCCATCAGGATGAATATCGCCCTGTTCGCGTGAGACGCTTGTGGGAACATCGATGAGCTTTATGGAACGGGAGAGATCAAGAAAACCGTCCGCCCCCGGATTTACGGAAGGATTGTTTGCCTGTTTTAGAAGCGGAGGAAGCCATCCAATTTCAAGCTGGGCGCCGTTTATAATAAGAAGATTTGCCTTCCGAAGACGCGCAATGAATGATGGCTTTGGAATTATGGTGTGTGGATCGTAGTCGCCTCGAGCTAAAAAATCAACCTTGATTTTGTCGCCGCCAATGTGATTGGCAATGCTTGCTATGTACGGATACGTGGTTACCACTTTCACCTTACTTGCCTGGAGAGGATACCTGGTGAAAAAAACCGCTGCGAGCAAAATAGATATGATTTTGAAAATCGATTTCATAATTATCTCCTTGTAATATTAAAATGAATGAGCACCGTGTGCGCCGATGGCGAGATTCGCCTGTACGATGATTTCATGGCATGGCTTATTTTCGTATCCATCTGCGCCTGATGCATACAGGCTTTTGTCAAAATTGTACTGGATGCGGATGCGAGAAAATTCAGTGGGATTGTATTCAATCATGCCGCTGTAACGGGGCAACCTGTCAGGCACATCGATGGTGCCGCCATTTTCAGCGATTGTATTTTTCCAGAGGAGATCGTACCGTGCACCGATGCTCCAGCGTTTCGAGAGTTTACCCACCAGTTGCGCATACAATCCGGATTGCGTTTTATCCAGTTCGGACGCTGTCATTGCATCGGAAGCATCGTTGAGGTATTGGTCTCCTTCCATTTTGCGGTACAGATATTCCGCCTGAAAAGTGACGGATTGAATTGAGTTAATTATGTATTTGAGAGTAATATCTGTGCCGAAAATAGCTGTTTTGCCAACATAGGCGCTTCCTTCCCTGCCAGTGCGGTCAATGCCGTGATTGATTCGTGCGTTTCCGGCCGCAACAGAAGCGCCAAGCAGCACCACCATGTCAGCAATATCGAAAGAAGATCTGATGTTCCCAATATAAAGATTCGGACCATCCTGACTTTCCTCTATAACTGAACCATCCACATGAAGTATTTTCTCGCTTCCGAAGCTTCGCTGATTTTCGCCCTGAAGGATTTCACACGCAATCATAAGCATAAAATCGACTGGAGCTACCCAGCTTACACGAGCCCCTATTTCGCGCAGTCCGCTTTCACCGAAAAACGAATAATACACGAGGGGCATGTCGTAAAAACTCCAGTAGTGTGTGTGCTGCTCATTGAGACGCCCGAATCCGCTTAAAAATTTCCCTGCTTTGAGCTGAAATCCGAAGGGAAGCGAACGCGTGGTGAAATATGCTTCCTCTATTCCCGCGCCTTCTTCGGTGAGTTCGCAAACTGCGAAAAGATCAAAATACGGATCGACAATTGAATATAAAGTAATTTCCGCGTAATTGAAATTAAAGCCTCTTTCAGCATACTCTTCCGTATGTCCATGGCGAGCTTCTTCTGCAGGAACAAGCGTAAAGAGAGGGATGGATAACGCAGCCATATCGTCATTGGCGCGATTGGTATGGGTATATGAGGTGTCCAGAATAAGGGAGATGTCCGGTACAAATTTTGATTGGTTAAACGGAGCGCCGGCGGATTCATCAGCAGCATGGATTGATTCTGCCTCATCTGCAAAAAGGGATGATGCCAGGCATAGGATTACAAGAAAATATACACATCGTTTCATAAAATAGCTCCTGAACGATAAAATTGTGCAACGAATTTACCTTCTGCGCTGTAACATACTCATGCAGAACGAACGCTGCAGAAGTTAATCACGCACATGGATGCGTACGTAAAATCGCTGCAGTGAAATGGCGCGTCAGAAGCGTGCAGGGGGTCCGTTGGGGAGTGTGGAAAAATTAAGAAAATGCGAGATAAAAATAACTTTATTTTCTACAATCTCTTCATCTCGATGTGCAGGTAAAAATAGATCATTTGCTGAAATTTCGAAATGGCTTGCGATGGTGCCGGAATCCTGAAAACGGCAGATGGGGCAATTATCAATGATTCTTCCATCTTCATGGTAGTGAAATGACGCGAGCAGTATGCCGCACGTAACGAAAAAGAGAAGTGATAGAACGAATTTTTTTATGAATCGATAATTCATTATAAAAGATGCTGATAATATTGGATTTGCCCAACGTTACAGCAAACGTGGAATTCTCTGTGGCCTTGTCAAGCGCATTTTTGGGCATCCCAAAAAATTGCGTGTATCCTCTCACCTGCATACTCGAAATCTGTTTTCATAAATGGCATGCCCGTGCGAGGGAAGATTCAGTATATGGTTTTTGAGGTTTCTGAATAAAATGAAATAACACGGGCTGAATATTGCTATCCAGCCCGTGTTTCATGCACTCTACCTGAAGAGAATTACCACTCATCGCTCTGCCTGTCATACATTTTTTCGCGCACGGTTGCGGAAATATCGTCGATGTAGATATAATTCCATACGGGCAGTCTGCCGGTATTTCCGGGATTGTACATGATTTTTGTAAGTTCAATTGTTGTTTTCTGGCTCAGGTATTTATCCATCTGAGCTATTTCCTTGGGAAGATTTACCGAGAGCTCCCGCCAGCCGGTGAAGTTTAAACGTCCCATGATGAGGCGATGGCTCGCGCCTTCGGAATCCTTGATCATAATGGAAAGCTCACCGGAGAGGTCCTTGCCGTACACCCATAAGGAGATCGATTGACAGTATTTGTCGATGATGAGATTTTTGGGAGGCGTCACATAAATCACGTCGCCGGCTTTGCCTAAAATCTTAATGCCCAAATATTTTTTCGAGTCTTTTGCGGGTGAGGGAAGCTGATCGCGGATAGCGATACCGCCTTTCTGATATCCGGTTTTTTTATATACGATGTTCGATTCCGAAAACTGGGTGGTTTCAAAGTCCTCGAGCGTGATTTTCACGTATACAGGCGATTGTTTTTTCTGTACCTGTTTTTGTTCAGAGGTTTTCTTTTCTTCTTTGGCGCCCTTTGATTCCTGGGCAGATGCCGCGAGAGCACTTGCGAAGACAATAGCGACTGCGATAACCAGTGATTTCTTCATTCGGAGACCTCCATCACGATGTGAGAAAATTTTCCAAACGGATAAATTATACTTGAGCGAACATATTACTCGATGGCTATGTTGTCAATCACTTCTTTGAATAATGCGAAGGAAAGAATTTGCAATGGGAATCGACATAGCAATTGTATGTGTCTATTTGGCAGGCGTGGTGTGGCTCGGGATCAAGTTTTCGCGCGTGAAAACAATGCAGGACTTTTTTCTCGGCGGGAGGCGCATTCACTGGTTGCTTGCGTCACTTTCCATCGTTGCAACCGAAACAAGCGCTCTTACGGTCATTTCGCTTCCCGGACTCGGCTATACTTCGGGCATGGGATTCTTGCAGATTGCCTTCGGGTATCTGGTGGGCCGCATCATCGTTTCGTTTGTCTTTCTGCCGGGGTATCTGGACGGCAATTACTTCACCGTATATCAGTTTCTTGAAAAAAGCTTTGGAAGCGGTACGAAAAAAACCGTATCGGTGATTTTTCATTTCACGCGTGTGCTTGCAGATGGAGTGCGCCTTTTCGCAACATCCATTCCTCTTACGTTTATCATGGGGTGGGACTACAGAATTTCCATTGCGCTCATCGCCCTTGCCACTCTTGCGTACACGCTATACGGCGGGATCGGCTCGGTGGTGGTGACGGACGCAGTTCAGCTCATCGTATATCTTGCCGCAGCATTGCTTGCGCTCGCTTTTCTCATCATAAGCTTTGACGATGCGGGAAGTGCAGTTGAAATTGCACACCGGGCGTTTTTCGACATCATTCAATGGGAAGGCGTTTCCTGCGATGTTTTCTTTTCCTATAACATTGTTTCAGGGATTATCGGCGGGGCATTTGTTTCGCTTGGCTCTCACGGCGTCGACCATCTCATCGTGCAGCGCGCGCTTTCCGTACGCGATCTCTCATCGGCAAGGAAAGCCATCATCTCAAGCGGCATCTTTGTCATTGTCCAGTTTGCCCTTTTCCTCTTTCTGGGCCTTCTCATTCGGGAAGCGCTTGGCGCGCGGATATTTGCGCGTTCCGACGATATGATGCCGTATTTTATTGTGCATCATCTTCCCACGGGTCTTCGAGGCGTTTTTTTGGCAGGCATTTTCGCATCCGCCATGTCAACCATTAGCTCATCAATAAATTCGCTTTCCTCATCAAGCTGCATAGACCTTCTCGAGCTTGATAAAGCAAAACATCAATCGCAGGGGCAACTGCTCTGGATTTCACGGGCAGTATCGCTTGGGTGGGCAAGCGCGCTTGTCCTCGCAGCGATTGCATTTAACTTCAGCACGAAAGCCCTTGTGGAAGTGGCGCTTTCGATCGCATCGGTGACGTACGGCGGCGTGCTGGGAGTGTTTTTTATGGAGCGATTTTTTAAGCGTTTTTCCGGGCGCACAGTGCTTGCGGGGATGATCGCAGGCATCGCGGCTTCTGCATTTGTTGCGATGCTCACACCAATCAACTGGCTTTTTTATATTGCCGTCGGCTGTGGGGTCTCAATTGCCGTGGCGGCTTTGCTGGCTTTTTTTTCTTTTATTCGCTTAGGTCTTCGATGATCTTCAGTGAAGACTGCGATTCTTCAATGGCGGTATTCTCCTTCCCGAAAAGCATAATGATTTCAGTGCGGACGTTCTTTTTTATGATGAAATAATATTCTCCGCAGAGCTTGCGCACAAGATCGATCCCCCTCCCGGTTTCCGAGATCCTGTCGGTTATGTTCTCGCCGGTTTCCGCAGCTTTTTCGAGAAGCCGGTCCTGGGTGATGACGCTGTTGATGCTTTCCAGAATCTTTTCTTTGCTGAGCTTTCCGTTGTAGTCGTTGATGGATATCCCATAAGTATTTTTCGTGGCCGCGAAGAATATGTCCACCTTGCTTCCTTCCGGAAGTTTTACCGGTATGCGTTTTTCTTTCTCTGTGGTATAGCCATGCGAATGATACACCGCATTGATGGTCATCTCATTAAGGATAAGATTGAGAATCATTTTATTTTCGATTTCAAATCCCCAGTCGGTTATCTGCTTCAGTATCATGTCGATTGCTTTTTGAATTTGAAGCGATGCGGTGATGCATATCTTCTTCATCTCTCGAACATCCGGAAGGTAATTTTCGAGCCCGAAGATGTTTTGTTTCGTGATGAGCTTTTTAGTGAGGCGCAGGAACTCTTCTCGTCGGAGCGGCTTGCAGAGAACGTTTCCAATTCCTTCTTCAAATATACGGTTGAAGAAAATATCTATGCTTTTTTCGGTGGTCATGATAATCGGAATATAGGGATAATGGGTGGTGATATAATCGTACAGGTCAAAGGCGTTATCTCCGGGAAGTTCAACTTCCGAAACTACAAGGTCGATATCGTATGCGCGGAGTTTGGAAATCGCGTCAAAGGCTGAATCGGCTCCAGTTATTTCATAGTCCGCGCCTGAAAGCATCTCCATTATTTTTTTCCTGTATTCCGTGGTATCAACGACCAGGATATGGTACGTCATGATGGTTCCCTCTGTTGATAATGTGGCATGGCCTCATTTAGTTCCCGAGCCTGAAACCATTTTTTCAAGAACCGCTTTCTTCTTTTCGACAGCGGCGATATGCTTGTCTATGATGATCTCAAAATCGGTCAATCCTTTCACTATTCTATGCCGTTCGGTCTCAAGCGCACCCATGTCGAGGGTAAGCTTCACTTCGCTTGCCCGCCGGGCATATTTAACCGCCTCAAACCAGTAGGGGAGGGCATCGTGGTACATTTTTTCTGCAATGAGCAGGCTTTCGTGAATGTCTTTTGCAAAATCGGCGCTGTAAAATGGCAGGGTGCGCTTGTCGTATCGTGCGGCTATTTTCAGGTGGTCGCGCAGAATCAGCATGTTGATGTGCATAAAAAGAAGATTCCTGTATTTCAGGTATTCATCTTCGGTTGATATCGCAATGAAAGCCTCTGAGGGATGGCGGAATTTGCACCGAAGCGCCGTTTTAAGCCGATCGATATTTCGCCTGAGCGTATTTTCGTTGTAGTATTGTTTGAGACCATAGAGAAGATAGTAGTCTTCCACATAGTGCGGCACGGTATAAAAATGATGTCGCACTTTCGGAATGTAGTCGGAGAATGGGGTGTATTTCTTGTCTTCGACGAAATACTGGTACTGATAATCCTCCGCGCGGAGCATTGTTGTGGCAACGAGCATTATAAGCGCTATGGCGCATTTTGTTTTCATGATGAAAATTCAGTTCATTATACATTCTTCATTTTATTATCGGCTTTTGAATATTGTACAGAAAGGAAAATAAAAAGGTCTGGTGTGGCCTTTTTCCCCTTACCTTTTTTTAAGTGAGTTGATAAAATGAGATGCGACACTGAAATACAATTGTTTGAAGTCTTCAATGCCGAGCATTGTTTTTCTGATCTTCCAGAACTGAAGTACTCCATGCAAAAGCGCCCAGAATGCAATTGCGCATTCACGTGGATTGCGGCACTCAATTTCTTTGTTCTCTATTCCCCGGATGATCGTGTGTTCCAGCACATTCAGGGCAACTCCTCCGAGTTCATCAACGCGCCTTTTGAGATGATCGGGGAATACAACTCTCGGTGAGGTAAGAAAGTAGTTTAAAATATCGAAATATTTGGCATTTTTAACCCGGAATGTATAGTAAACATCTGCGATGGACATAAGTCGGGCATGTGTATGAGATGATGTTTTGATGGCATCAGTCATCATCTCTTGTAATATTCCAATTCCCTCTTCCTGGAGAGCGGCGAATATTTCTTCCTTGTTGTTGAAATACACGTATATTGTGCCAACGCTCAGCTCGGCGAGTGTCGCTATTGCTTCTATCGTAGTACCTTCAATCCCTGATTCCAGAAGCACTGCTCTGGCGGCATCGAGTATCTGCATCTTGCGTTGAATTTTTTCCCTCTCCCTTCTCTCTGTGCTTCCCATCATTATTCACTCAATATGGAGGGTGCGTTTCCGCCGGATAAAAGGCTGCGTATGAAAGAAACGATTTTGTCGCTGATGAAGTATATCGCTCCTGCCAATGCCGCCTGAAATGCCAGAGCGCTCCTTCACGTTAAGCCTTATACCCTCCTATATTCGCAAGCGCCACGCTTCCCGGGCTGATGACGGTGGGGTCGGTCAGTACGTTGATACAGCAGGTTTTGCCGGATGCGAACGCATCCTCAAGAGCGGGTTGGATGTCTGCCGGTTTTTCCACGAGATAGCCCTTCCCACCTAACGCTTCAACCATCCGATGATAATCAACCCTGCCTATGTAGGTGCCGTGTGTAATTGCATGCCCAACTCTGATCTCCTGACTATGCCGTATCATTCCCCATCCGAGGTCGTTGTTGATGACGACTACTATAGGAAGGCCTTTGCGGATTGATGTTTCAAACTCCATGAAATTGAAACCAATGGATCCATCGCCGGTGAGAAGGAGAACCCGTTTGTCGGGGTTGAGAAGTTTTGCGGTATTCGCATAGGGGAGGCCTACGGCAAGACAGCCAAAAAGCCCGTAATCGAGATAACGTCCGCCTGTTTTCATTGTGCGCGTCATTCCAATCCAGGTGGTGGTATCGCCGCCGTCCGCGACAACGATATCATCCTCGCCGTCCATGAACGAATTGATTTCCCATGCAAGGCGCATGGGATGGATAGGCACATTGTCGCTTTTCCAGTTTGGCATTGCCTGTGATTTTGATTCTTCTGCAGCTTTTTTCAACTCTTCAATC
This sequence comes from Leptospira biflexa, assembly GCA_020721925.1. Taxonomy (GTDB): domain Bacteria; phylum Spirochaetota; class UBA4802; order UBA4802; family JAGODF01; genus DYLV01. Next base: position 24,641 of record DYLV01000010.1, on the reverse strand, counting down.
CATGGTTCAAAACGTTTTCGAAGTGAAGCGCAGTCATCGTTCTTCAGTAATGCATTGCACTGATGAAGGAAAGCTCCGGTATCGCTCACTATTGGGACATCGACGGAACGGTTGCGCCCGAGCTCTTCGGGAAATATATCAACCTGAACAATCCTGGCTGATTGATTGTAAATACTTCCAAAAATGTTAAAAAGGCTGAATCTCGTTCCAAGAATTATGATGAGGTCTGCGTGAAAGCTGGCGAAAAGGGCTGCCCCGGGTCTTATTGCCAGAGATGATTCGAAACAGAGCGGATGAGTGTCGCTTAATACGCCGCGGCCCATGGCAAAAGTGAAGACCGGCATGCCTGTTTTTTCAGCGAAGGTTTTCAGTTCATCCGCGCAATTTCCGTACCAGATGCCGCTTCCTCCAATTATTATCGGTTTTTCTGCTTTTGCGATCATGTCGATAACCGTATTTGCGGCTTTTATATCAACGGGATGGGATACGACAGTTGTGAGAGGGCGGGTTATTTTTTCCTCTTTTGCTTCAGCGTTGAGCACGTCAACAGGAAGCTCAAGATAAACCGGCCCGGGGCGCCCTGCGACAGCGGTGCGGTACGCCATGTCTATGTATTCAGGAATGCGTTCGGGTACCATGCACACGAACGCACGTTTAACCATGGGTTCAATGACAGGCGCCTGACACATATCTTGCAGATCAAGTTTATCCCGTGTCTCAAGCCCTATGGCGCCGGCAATTAAAACTACCGGCGTGTTTGAAAGCCGGGCGCTCCCAATGCCGGTGAGCGCATTGGTGAATCCCGGCCCGGCAGTTACCATAGCTGTTCCTGCAGTTCGGGTGAGTTTGCCCCATGCTTCAGCCATGAAAACCGCCGCCTGTTCGTGTCGGGTGTCGAAAAGCTGAATGTCTGTTTTTTCAAGGTGCTGGTAAATCGGGGTGATGTGTCCGCCACTCAGAGTAAATATCACTTTAATGCCTCGTGCAAGAAGCGCTTCCGCGGCAAGGCGCGCGCCTGTTAATTTTTCCATTGCGAACTCCTTTTGAAGGTGAATAATTTTGTAAACACAGTATTCTCTGTGTTATTATAGTTCCATCAGCTGTCCGCCACAGATATTGATGGCCTGACCGGTGATGTATGATGATTCTTCGGAAGCGAGGAATGCAACGCAATTTGCCACTTCTTCAATTGAACCAATGCGCCCGAGGGGGATTGTTTTACACATTTCTTTCTCCCGCTCTTCAATCGTGGTATTGAAGAATCTGGCCTCGAGTCCGAAGCGCCACTTTTCAAGATCGGTATTTATTTGCCCCGGGCAAATGGCATTTACTCTGATGCCTGCGCCGCCAAGCTCTTTTGCCATCACCTTCGTGAGCATAATCACGCCGGCTTTTGCGACCGCATACGCGCCGTTTAGGATTGGGGGTACTTTCCCCGCTCGCGATGATGTGTTGATAATGCTTCCCGGCTTTCCTGCCATAAGCGGAAGAAGTGCCCTTGAGACGCGAAATACTCCGTGAAGATTAACGTCAATGGTTTTCATCCAGAGATTTTCATCGTAGGTATGAACTGCACTGGGAACGCCGAAGGAAGCACCTGCGTTATTACAGAGGATGTCGAGAACACCACATTCTTTTCGAACAGTTTCTGCCATTGACGACACCGAAGCGGAATCGCACACATCAACTTCCACGGACAAAGCCCTTATGCCGTGAGATATGGAGAGTTCCGATGCGATGTTCTCCATTTCGTCCGCAGAACCGGTGCGGACATCAGTCAGTTGTGTGCGGATGTTTCCAAGATCGGCAATAATGATGTTACAGCCGAGCGATGCAAGCTTGTTTGCAATTCCAAATCCTATGCCGGTTCTTTTACCTGCGCCGGTTATTAGTGCTGTTTTGCCTTTGAGATCGTCGTACATCCTTTGCTCCATAATTCAGTTTTGGCGAATTATCGGAATGTAAGCAGTTAAGAATATGTGCATGGGTTTGTGTATTTTCTTGATTGCCTGTGCACTACTATGCACAGGCTTTTGTACGACAGAATGTGCGAGAATTGTCCCTGAAAAAATGTTTTGCTTGACAATATATTGAATCATATTCATATATTGAATATAATTCAATATATTGATTTTGTCAAATGAAAAATTATGGCATTTGAATTGTTTTGCCGCTTCACGCATTGCCATGGAGATTTAGATGTCAGTTGCGGGAGAGTGGATTCATTGCAGGAGGCGGAGCAATGGATAAAGGAATTTGTAAGTAACGAAAGTGAAGTATGCGACCTGTATGCGTTAACGTGCCCTGCAAGTTTTTGCGCATGCAAGTCTCAGCGACCGATGCGGTATTATCGAAAAGCGATAAAATAGAAAACGGTGCTGTGTGTTTGTTTTAGTTTAGGATGATTTCTCTGGAAAATCTCTTCATGCAAAACAATTTCCTATCGTCGGGTTTTCGCGGCGTAGGTTGGTTCTTTTTTTACCAGAATTTCTTTTATTTTCGATTCTCCTGCGGAAAAATATACAATATGCGACTCAAGAATCTTATATTCACTCATGAGTTTCAAGAAATCCTCATCGATGAGATGTTCGGCGATTTCCATTTCGCGAATGTTTTGAGGGTTGATGAACACAGTTTTCATTCGGGAATCCTTTATTGAAATTTGGCGCGTCTTAAAACGTCGCGTAACGGAAACAACAGAAAAACCGCGTATGCATTTCACGGTTTGTCTCACCAAAAAAAACGCGCGGTGAAAATATCAACAATCCGCAATCAAACATGCGCGGGATGAAATATTTTGTCCACTAATTAAAAAAATTTTTTTATTTCTTTTGATGAAACCCGTCGCGCAAGTCGGTGAATGTTATTTTTTCCACGATGCATTTTTATTGACCAAATGAAAAAGCCGTAATGTGTCCAATAATATAACCAATACGGTTATTCTGGCGCAATGCACTGCGGCACGTCGTGTGAAGGGTTGTTGACGAGGCCGGATACCGGAAGCGCTTCTATTTCATCTTCGTCGATTTCTCCCAGAATTTGTTTCAGATTTTCTAATTCGGACTCTTTTTCGGAAATCCATTGCAGCGCTGTCCGGTACCGAAGTATTGCCGGCATTCGATTGTGAATATCCGCATATGCCGGTATCGCCGGTCGGGTGATGATGGTGCCGCTTGCAAGTGCTGTCCCGTCTGGCTTTTGCCATTGGTCGTATAGCCCCGCAAACAACATCAATTTCCCCGTGCGGAATCGTATGAAATGCGGGATCTTGTTTTTGCCGATGTGTTTCCACTCGAAAAATCCGGATGCAGGAAAAACGCATCGCCGATGAAGAAAAGATTTTTTGAATGATGGTTTTTCGGCAATCGTTTCCGCTCGCGCGTTTATCATTTTATTTCCAATCGAAGGATCTTTTGCCCATGAGGGAACAAGACCCCAGCGGAGAGACTTTGCAAGGTATAATCCTGAGGAAATGAGAGCAAGTATATCCTGTCCTGGTGCGATATTGTAGCGCTTCCCGGGCCAGAACATTAGCTGAATTCCCGGAAATAATTCTTCCAGTTCTTCTTTTTCAGCGAAGAAGGCAAAACGGCCGCACATGTGATCACTCCGGAAGCAGCATATCTCTTCAGATGTATCGCGAGTTGAGGCGATTGTAATTGCAGCAATATATCATAGAGGAAATACCGGTCAAGGACAAAATGATATTGTGTGCATGCTAAACGTTTTTTGAAAAAAAACCGATAGATGAGATGTAGGTATTCCCTGTGAGGATACCGGTATTATTTGTGCGGGAAAGAGGTGCGCAATGATGTCTCAGGCTCTTCCAAAGGAAGTTGTGGTAATTTATAATAAAGCATTAATGCTTTCAAACCGCGGCGATTTCGACCAGGCGCTGGGGGAATACCGTCGGGCGCTTACCATGTGTCCGGATTTTATTCAGGCATATAACAACATCGGTGAAATTTACTCGCGCATGGGGAAATCCGAGCTTGCCATATCGCATTACCGCAAAGCGCTGGAAATTGCTAAAAACAATAGGGTACTTCTCAACCTTGGTGTTGAATTCTATAACCGGCGGGACTATAACGCCGCGCTGCAGTATTTTCTTGAATCGCTTTCGCTCGATGAGGATTTTCTCGAAGGCAATTTCTACACCGCGATGGCGTATTTCAACCTCAAGGATCTTCAGCGGGCAAAGCAGTATTTAAGAAAAGTCATAATGCGGGAGAAAAAGCACGAAAAGGCTTCGTATCTTCTTGCGTATATTTATTATGAATGGAAGCAGTACGATAAAGCACTAAAAGTCCTGGAAAATATCCGTGAAGTGGCCACCGATCGCGCATTTTTTAATAAGTACTTCGGTTTCTGCTGCTATCATCTCGGCAGGTACGATGAAGCGGTGTCATATCTCACTGTTGCGCTCGAATCGAATCCGAATTATGCAAAATATAAAAAGTACCTTAAAGGGCTGACGTACGAAAAGAAGGTAAAAGAACTTGGCGATATTGATGCGAAGATTAAAGAAATGGAAGAGAGATTAATGGGCAATCACGCTTCTCTCCAGGAGTACACCAGGCTGAGCATGCTGTATATTTTCAAAGGTGAATATCGCAAAGCGGAAGAGCTTCTCCTTCGGGTAAAGCACTGAAAAATCGGAGAATCTCAAAATCCCTTATTCGGATTTCTTCCCCGGTGCGCAGTATTGATACAACGATTGCTTTCTCTGATGGCGAGTGTGGTGGATGAAAGCAGTTTTGAAAGATGCCCATCAGAATATGCCTTCGTCGAATTTCCAGTAAGGGCCTTCTTTCACCAGCTTCATCATCACACCGGCGTCATTGATCAGCGTTGCACGGTTTTCATGTATTACAGTTTCACGCAGTTTTGATTGAAGCAAAGGAATAATCTGCGGCGAGCTTTTTTCAAGGGAAAGTTGTATAGAAATGAACTTGGTCGTCGTGAGATTTTTTAGTTCATCCACGGATGTTTTCATCTCACCTGCGAGCGCCTCTATTCGGGCATCATTCAGCGCTTTAATTTTTCCCACAAGCGTTTCTATCCTTTGCAGAGCGCTTTTCGACAAAAGCAGCACCACTGCTTCTGCATCGCCGCTGTGGCATGAAACGCGAAGCCGGTAATACGCATCTTCCGGCGATAGTGCGCCCTGAGCGGTGCAACCGGTGATGAATATGAGCGCGCTAACAATTACAATACGCATGTGAATGAATCTCCTTCTGGCTCTATGAGCATGTTATCGATAAGCCGCGTGCTTCCGAAGAAGGCCGCGATGGCGAGTATTGTACGGCCTTCAATGTGTTCAATGGGCTGCAGCGTCTCGTACGATACCAGTTCGATATAATCGATTTTGTCCGGAGTGCTTTTTTCAAGTTCACTGCGGACTGCTGCGATGATTTCCTCTTTTCGACGGATTCCGGATTCTATGCGCGATTTTGCCGCATGCAATCCGCGGTTGATTGAGAGCGCCCGCTTCCGTTCATCCGACGAGAGGTGCTTATTTCTGGAGCTCATTGCCAGCCCTCCTTCTTCGCGTATGGTGGGTGCAATGATGATGCGAATGGGAAAATTCAGGTCCTTCACCATTTTTTCGATGATGAGAGCCTGCTGGATGTCTTTCCGGCCGAATACAGATACATCGGGAAGAACGATGTTGAAAAGCTTCGCCACGACCGTACACACTCCGCGGAAATGACCGGGTCGGGTAGCGCCGCAGAGATGATCGGCAAGTGATTCCACCTCCACAAATGTGCGCTGATTGTGATACATCTCTTCTTCTTCGGGCAAGAATATCAGATTTACGCCAGCCTTTTCGGCGAGCGCAAAATCCCTTTCGTATTCCCGCGGGTATGATTCAAAATCCTTCCTGTCGTTGAACTGTATTCTGTTGACAAAAATGCTCATCACCTGGAAGTCGCTCTGCCTTTTTGAAATTTTCACAAGGCTCAAATGTCCTTCGTGCAGATATCCCATGGTGGGGACAAAGCCGATTTGTTTCCCTTCATTTCTGGCCTGCCGTATCTGGGTGCGGACCTCTTCGATGGTATGTGCAATTATCATAACGGTACCCTTGTTAAATAGACTCTGAAGCGCCTTTGCATCATCAATACTGCAATCCTGCCGCACGGAAAAGCAAGGAAAATTAGTGCAATAAATCAGCAGAGGAAAGATATTTATGGGTAAATCAGCTTTTCCCGGCCGCGACAATCATCATATCGCCGAGCAGAAGCCTCTTTGCTGCAATGTCGGCAATTTTGCGAAGTGCCGTACCGGGCCTGCCAATACCGCTGCCGTAGAAAGAATGCGCCCTGACCGTGAAACCCGTTTTGCGGAGAAGGCGCACGAGCTGGCGGTAGGAAAAAAAGTAGAGATGCTCCGGGAAATTATAGTAGCGCCATTGCTTCCCATAAAGGTACATAAAACCGCCCGCGCGGCAGGTTGAAAGAAACAATCTTCCCTGCGGGGCAAGATCGCGATGAACCTTTTTTAGAACCATATCCGGTCTGTGCAGATGTTCAATGGTTGCCCAGAGTGTGATGCAGTGAAATGGCTGCGAAAACTCTGTGGCAAGATAATCGCCTTCGATTAGTGTAAGGCCCAGATTCGTTCTGCCAAAACGTATGCACTCTGCGGCAATGTCAATTCCCCACGCGTCCCATCCTCTTTCGCGCATGAATAAAACCGAGTAGCCAGCCGCGCATCCGATGTCTAAGTATCGACGGGGCTGCGCAAGCGAACTTTCGAAGTCGAAAAAATGCAGGTCGCGCAGATTGAGCTTGAGCACCCGCGTGATTTCTCTCATGGTGGATTCAGAAAAGTAATTGTTATAGCCGCGATCGGTCCGTTCCGTGAAATAGGTTGACTGATAGCGCGCGATCATCCCTTCCTCGGTGGGCCGCGGAGAAATATATTGCAATCCGCATCGCCGGCATTTCACCAATGTGAAATGTTCCCCTTTGCCGGACGATTTTGAAAAACAATTTTTTTTATCGCCGCTTCCGCACAGAATGCAATTCGGGCTCTCCATTGTCGAGTTTTCGGAAATTGTCTGCATGCTACTGGCATCCTTTAATGCTGAAGCGTACCGCATCCTGGCCCACAATGTTTGAAAGCTCTCGTATCAAGGCTTCCGTGGGGGCAACGTTGAATGTTCTGTGAACCATAATGGTTTTCGGCACGTTTTGTGGATTTATCACATGGAAAAGAACCGGGCAGTCGCCACTGTTTTTTTCAATTACAGATTTAAGTGCTTCCAGCGTCGCCACAGTCATTCGCCCGTTGTCGATTTTAATGTGGATAGCCGAGATTGAATTGGCACGCATTTCCCTTAGCGATTTTACTTCGGTGACGATGATGCGTGTGGCAGTATCTTCATCGAACTCAACTTTCCCGCGTATGAGAAGCGGTTCATCCCGCGAAAGGTACGATTCGTATTTAGAAAGCACGTTCGGCATGAAGATTGCTTCGATGAGCCCGCTCATATCCTCGATCATTGCAATGGCAAAGCGGTTACCGCTTGCAGAGGTGCGAACTTTTAAATTGGAAATTACTCCGACAATGGTAGTGCCATTGGCATTATCCTGATCGTTGAGGTCGCGAATGCCAGTGCAGGAGAACGACCGAATTTCAAACTCGTATTTTGCAAGAGGATGTCCGGAAAGATACAAGCCCAGCACTTCCTTCTCGTGGATGAGCTTTTCGTTGTCGTGCCAATCGCGGGTGTATGGCAGATCGAGAGAAGTCGCTTCGGAAGAACCAAACATGTCGAAGAGACTGCCCTGCCCGGATTTTTTATCGAGCTGCATCTTCTTCGCAATATCGATAAGCATTTCGACATTCAGCAACAGCTGTGCCCGATTTTTATGCAGTGAATCAAACGCTCCCGCTTTGATGAGCGATTCCATCGCACTTTTATTGACCGCGAAAAGATCGAAGTTTTCAAGGAAATCTTTGAGTGTGCCAAATCCGTTAAGTTCAGATCTCGCCTGGATAATGGATTCAATCGCTTTCTCTCCAATGCCTTTAATGGCTCCCAGACCGAAGCGAATCGCATTGCCCTCGGGAGTGAAATCGAAATAACTTTTATTGATGTCGGGGGGCAGAACGACAATGCCGCTGTATTTACTATCGCTTACATAGCGGGTTACATCGTCCTGATTATCCGAGATGCCGGAGAGAAGTGCACACATGTATTCCACGGGAAAATGCGCTTTCAAATAGGAGGTCTGGTATGAGATTATCGCGTAAGCTGCGGAGTGCGATTTGTTGAAACCGTACTCGCCGAATTTACGTATTGCATCGTAGATTGTCTCTGCGGTCTTTTTCGGTATTTCCCGCTCCTGTGCGCCTTTGAGAAATTTCGCCTGCATTTGATCGATGATGTCCATCTTCTTCTTGCCCATTGCCTTGCGGAGTTTGTCGGCTTCGGAGAGCGAAAAGCCCGCAAGCACCTGCGAGATGAGCATGACCTGCTCCTGATATACAATCACGCCGAGAGTATCTTTGAGAATGGGCTCCAGGCTTGGATGAGGGTATTTCACTGATTTGGGGTCGCGCTTCCGTTTGATAAAGTCATCGACCATACCGGATTTTAAAGGGCCTGGGCGGTAGAGCGCGTTAACGGCGATGATATCATCGATGGTCGTGGGGCCGAGTTTGCGCAGAATGTTCTGCATGCCGGGACTTTCAAGCTGAAATACGCCGTTGGTATCGCCTCTTTGTAGAAGCTTGAATGTCTCTTCATCGTCCAGCGGCAGATTCTTCAGATCGATACTGACGCCTTTATTTTTTTCAATGAGCTTCAAGCAATTGTCGATAATGGTGAGGTTTTTTAGCCCGAGGAAATCCATTTTCACCAGGCCGACTTTCTCAAGGGCGATCTTTTCGTATTGCGTGGAAATGCTGCCGTCTTTTGAGTCCCGGTACAGCGGCGCGTATTCCGTGATTGGCTCCTTTGATATGACGATTCCTGCCGCATGTTTGCCCGCAGAGCGCACATGCCCTTCAAGATTCAATGCAAGGTCGATGAGATCTTTGCCCCGTGCGGTTTCTTTATAAATATTTTGAAGCTCAATGGATGAGCCTAATTCTTCTTTTAAGTTGTCGCTGGTAATTTTTTTGCTGATGGCGTTGGACTCGTCAAAAGAGTAGTTGAGGACGCGCGCCACATCTTTTATCACTGCTTTTGCTTTGAGCGTACTAAATGTGATGATCTGACTGACGCGGTCTTCTCCGTATTTTTGCTTTACGTATTCGATTACTTCATCGCGCCTCTGTGCACAGAAGTCGATATCCATGTCGGGCATTTCATTTCGGTCAGGGTTGAGAAAGCGCTCGAAGAGGAGATTGTATTTGAGGGGATCAAGTTCCGTGATGCCGAGACAGTACGAGACCATGGAGCCTGCGGCGGAACCGCGGCCCGGCCCCACGGGGATGCTTTTGCTTTTTGCAAAGTTGATGAAGTCCCAGACAATGAGAAAATAACCGGAAAATTTCATTCGCGTGATGACGCCGAGCTCGTATTCGATGCGTTCCAAAACCTGAGAGGGGATTGGTTGGCCGAATCGCTGCCTGACGCCGATATCCACAAGGTGCCGCAAATACGAGTCGAGTGTATATCCATCGGGAACATTGAATTGCGGAAGGATCGCACCGCCCAGCTTGAGAGTGAGATCCACTTTTTCCGCGATGTGAAATGTATTGTACAGCGCATCCGGCACTTCGGCGAAGATTTTTTCCATTTCTTCCGGAGAGCGGAAGTAGAATTTCGTTGAAGGGAACTTCATATGCGTTTTGTCCGAGATGAGTTTTCCCGTCTGAATGCAGAGAAGAATCTCATGTGCGCGCGCGTCCTTTTCTTCGGGATAATGGCAGTCATTGGTGGCGACCAGCGGAAGATCAAGCGCCTTCCCGATTGCGACAAGTTCGCGGTTTACGATTTTCTGCTCCTCGATGCCATTGTCCTGGAGCTCGAGATAGAAATTTCCCTTGCCGAAAATTTCAGAAAAGAGTCCCGCCTTCTTCCGCGCTTCTTCTTTTTTATTTTCAAGAATAAGTACCGGAATTTCTCCTCCAAGGCAGGCGGTCATGGCGATAAGCCCGCCTGCGTGTTTTTCGAGCACGTCAAGATCGATCCTCGGCTTGTAATAAAACCCTTCCAGATATCCGATGGAAGAAAGCTTGATGAGATTTTTATATCCTTCTTCGTTTTTCGCCAGAAGCACAAGATGATATGATGAATCCTTGCCGTGACTTTTTGTTTCCTTTGTAAACCGGGAACCCGGAGCCATGTAGAATTCCTGCCCGATGATGGGCTTGATGCCTTTCGCGCGCGCCTTTTCATAGAAATCGATCGCGCCAAACATGTTGCCGTGGTCGGTGAGTGCGACGGCGCTCATGCCGAATTCCACGGCTTTTGCGACAAGCGTGTCGATAGTGATGGAACCATCTAAAATTGAATAGTCTGAATGATTGTGGAGGTGTACGAACTTCATATCCCGTGCTCCTGATTGTGTCGAAGAAGATATATGAACTTTCTTCCGCGCTTGCCTTTTTGCGCCATCGTCTTTGCCTTGGGGCAATTTACTACAGGAAAAACATACAAATCATGGGACATAATGGCAATAAGAAATTTGTCCGGTGCGAGAATATTTTGCTTGTTTTTTTCGTCCACGGTAAGATCTGTCCTTTTTAATTGGACATGGTGACATGATGAACCGCATGGTGCGTAAATCATATTCAGCAATAATCTTCCTGCTTCTTGCCGGAAGCGCTCTTGTCGCGGAAATTGCCCCTCCTGATGATCATACCGGAGGGCATCGCCGTTCGAATGTGGTCAATATTCGAAATGTTCGGGGGGAACTGTATGCCTATATAGTGCTCCTGTTCAACGAAAATCCGCATTTTGTGAATCTCATTCGAGAAAATAGCATCCCTCTCCAGACGATGCAAAAAGAAGGTTTCCATGTCATCGAGTACAGGAACTATCTTGCCGGGATTCAGGATCAGGGCATAAAGTCATTGGCACATAAAATGTTTGATGTCTATCTTTTCCCGGAAAAATACAGCGAAAGCAGACTCCGCGCTCTGGAATTGCAACTCGAGCACTACAATGTGATTCTGAGATTTGCCAATGATGGGAATCCCGTTTCGCCGAAAATCAACCTTGAATATTGCATCTTCGGCAGAAAGAAGCTTGTCAATATTTCGCATCCGCTTTTCGAAGTTCGTGAAAAAATTTACAATATTCAACCTTTTATTTACTACGACGAACTTTCCACGAGCAATTCGACGTTTTATTTCGATATGATATACATCAATCCGGAAGAGGTTGAAAACGACTATCACATCGCAAAAAACGTATTGCAGAGCAAAAGTGTAAAATCAATGTTTTTCGTCGGATCACCTGTGAACGATGATATCAAATACTGTCTCATCAAGGCATTTCATGCAGGGGTTTCTATTAAAAGCGAAATATGGCGGATGTTTGAAATTCATGAACTCACCCATAAAATTCTCAACAACAGGTACAATTCGCACGATCAGATGACGGGAGAGGAACTGGCGCTGCTTTCGACGATGTACTACAATCCGTATCTCGGCCTTTCAGTTATGTACAGCTATCTGGATTACAATGTGAACAATCCGCATCGCAGTGCCGCTTTGAATTTGGTGCACTATATCGCGAAAGAAACAAAAAAACAAAATTTTGTGGATAATCCCTCTCTCATAAAATATCTTCCTGGCCACGATATTGCCGGGCTGGCGAAAGAGCGCTTCAATAGCATCCTGAAAACACTGAAATAACTGTTTGTCAGGTCAACGATTTGTATGCGCGCGATTGTGGAAAGATGCGCGCAGGATGATGCGGTGCGCTGAATCTGGTTCGATGATTAATAGCGCATCGTCACTGCTTCATGCACTTTCAGTTTTTCATAGGGAGTGGCGCTTTCGCCGGTGAGAGGATTTACCGAAAGGTGTCTGATGATGTGCTGATAATTTTTTTTATCGCCGTAGAGTATTCCCTCGGTCTTTTCCCATATTTCTGCAGTGATAGTGCAGACTTGGTGAAGAAGGTCCTCAACGGACTCATAGCGCCAGCCCGGAGTGCCGGATGGGTTTTGCCATCGATCGCGATGGAGGTTCGCGAGATGCTTGTTTATTTTTCGCGGCGGGGGATAGAGCACAAAAAAATCGGAATACAGAAGTTTGCGCCTTCGAATTGCTCGAATTGTTCGCGCAATACGGCTGTCAGCTCTCGCCCGCTTGATGGCATAAGACAGAGCCGTAAATTTTGAACACAGGTCGAGGAAGCCGAAGCTCCCGGAAAGCCTTTGGTCGTTTCCGGGACCGTACCTAAAGATAAGCCGCCGTATTTTATTGGGGAATGCTTCTTCTATTGAGCCGAGTATGAATTCCTTGACTGCGGGTGAGAGTCTGCTGAACAGCCCTTTGCCGGAATATGGAAAAAATGCATCTAAATCCAGATGAAAGCGCCTGTCTTTGAAAAAGTGCTCAAAATATCCGTCTATGTTGTATTGAAACATGAGATTTTGTTCCCGAAAAAAAATTACCTCCTTTGGCAAAGGATTCTTCAGGTTTTTGGGAAATCCGGAAAAAAAGAAAACAAAAGGATGAAATATCGCATCGCAGATAAAATGAGAAATATATCCGTATAGATACGCTCTCTGTGTTGATGCCCATTCATTGTTAAAATCGGGCATGGCGATAATGCGATCAAGCATTTTTCCCGCCACTGTCGAAGCCCCGTCATTGTGAAGAAGAAAAGATAAAGAAGAGCCGTACGCACGAGTGGCTCTCCTGAAAGGATTGTAATCGAATATATTGGGGCCCAACGTGCCAAAAAGCCCTGCGCGAAGATGTGCGTCGCTTCCGAAAAGTGCTTCGATGGAACGGGTTTTGAATGTTCGCGGTTTTTTTCGTTTCAGATATTCCAGAGATTCAAAAAACGCAACGGCATGAGTGATGATTCCCGGCATAGTGAATTTCTGGAAACGTGATTCTGCTGCTATTTGTTATGGCACTGCACGCATCTTTGTGGGGCTTTCCCACCTTTCGTGCGATGGCATCCAATACAGCGATCGTGAACGGCCTTGGTACCTGCTGAACCGACATGGCAACCGCTTGAAGCGCATGCCTGACCGGCTCTTCCTTTATGATGGCATATTGCGCATTGTTTTACGCCCTTTGCTTTGTGAATATTATGATCGAACACTACGCGTTTGGTGGAAGTATTTTCGGTTTTAGTTACAGTCACCGCCCCTGCGGCGAAAAGTACAATGGGCAGAAGAAAAGTTAGAGAAAATATTACTACAAGACCGCGTTTCATATAAAACCCCCGAGATAAAATTTACAAATGCGAGAAAAAGTTACACGCACAACAAAACGGAATTATTAAGAAATGCTTTGTGGTGTCAATTAAAATAGCAGGAAAGAGACAGGGAAAATTGCAAAAATGCGAATACCTGAATGCAATAAGAGATTGGTCTTTGATGTAAATCAGAGAATTGCGAGTGGTAACTATGAGAGATTTTGGGGTTATTTTTCTTGCAATAGCCTTAAATCATCCGGTACACCCCACCAGATTCGAAAAGTTGTGATATTTTCTATACATTTTTCCATAATTGAATAATTTACATAGGGGTAATTATCCGAAATTTCGTCGTAATCGGGACGCATCATCATCTCAATAATTTCATCCAGATAGGTTAAAATCGCAATGGCCATCACAAGCGAAATCGACCGCCGGAAAACCTTCCGAAAATCCTGAAAATAATCATATTCCCTTTCTAAAAGCCGCACCTTTACGCGAATTTTCGAAATAGGAAGCCCTGTTTTTTCATCATTCCTGTCCTGATATTTGATGCGGCCATTTTTTCGTAAGTACACCTTATGATTGCGCATCATCATCCGCATGCAGTTGGTCGCAATCTCAATCATGTCGCATCCTGTTTTATGTGATGCATCGGTCAATCGCGTGAATACCTCTTCGGTCATTATGTAGGTTGTGTCAATGCGCATAGAACTCCTCCAAAAAAATGGTTTTCTATTATTAATACGATGAAATCCTGAAATGCTGAAATTTTTTTTAAGGGTTTGAAAAAAAATACATCCGGGGGGTAATGAAACATGTGGAGCCCGTCCATGCTGGCTGTTTCTTTCTCAGCGTAGTATTGCCTTTACTGCTATTCCACCATTATGAAACGATATGCTTTTTATGTATGGAAGGCTGAGCGCTCTTTCGAATTCTTCTCCAGGCACAATTATGGCATAGCGAACAAAATGAAGGGTACGAAGCTTTTCGCCGATTTTTTTATAGATATCACGCGCACGCATTGAATTGAAAAGGCGCTTGCCGTAAGGGGGGTTTAAGACAATAAAAACTGAAGTCTCGTCGGGGATAATAAAATCAGATGAAAAAAAATCTTTGCAGTGAAAAGATGCAATATCGTCAAGCCCGGCGCTTTTAAGATTGGTGTGTGCGGCATCGAGCGCTTTTGGGTTTATATCTGAAACTATCAAACGGAATTCTGTATTGCCCGATGGGATAATTCGACTTTGTATTGCTTTTTCAAAATGGGTGCGCGTTAGAGGGTGATAGCACGGCCAGAGCTCAAAAGTGAATCGGCGATTTTGTGAGGGAGGAATGTTACGTGCAATCATTCCTCCTTCAAGAGAAAAGGTTCCCGAGCCGGCCATTGGGTCTATGAAAAGCTTTGTGTGTTCCAGACCTGCTTCGAGGAGGATGGCCGCCGCAGCGGTTTCCCTGAGAGGTGCATCGCTCGTGTGGATTTTGTATCCTCGTTTGTACAGCGGTTCACCTGTCGAATCAAGGCTCACTGTGCAGAGGTCGTCCACTATTCGAATGAATATCGTCTGAATATCACTATCGCACATTTCCGCCTCTTTCCGTGGAGGAATGTTTAGCGCGAATGCGGTGAATCTGGCCCGGATCGCGCGATAAAACTCTTGTGCAATACGGTCGCGGTGATACAGCCTCGAATTGTGTACGGCACTGGAAAACGATATGGGGTGATTTGGTGTAATGAAAAGTTCCCAGGGGATTTCACCGGCAAGTTCTCTCAGTTTTGCAAAGCGGCGAACGCGAAATTCCGAAATTCGCAGAAGCACCCTGGTGATGGTGCGGCATGCGATGTTTGCTGCATAGCAGTGGGGAAGTTTTCCCGAAAACGCGATGCCGCCGTGTTCAATTGTGTGGTCATTGCCAATACCTGCTTTCTTCAGCTCCCCAAGCGCAATGCGTTCAAATCCTGGTTGTACTATCGCAAAGAAGGAATGTGCTTTTGCCGCCACATGAGTGCGAACTCTTCGTTGAAGCGAGAGGGGGATATTGTGAAATTTTATTTTCGGCATAGCAGTGCAAGCAGTTCAATATGGGGAGTTTGCGGGAACATATCGAATGCGGTAACAGATTCTATTGAATAATTCTGCAACAATGCAAGGTCTTCTCTGAGAAGGGGAGGGTTGCATGAAATATATACGATGTGCGCGGGAGCGCGTTTTGCAAGAATCTGAACTAATTTTGGATGAAGACCTCCGCGCGGCGGATCGATGATGGTGATGTCGTAGTCGAGAGCATGTTCCGCGAGAAAATGCCGTGCATCCGCACAGACAAAATGCACATTCCCCACATTGTTTATTATACGGTTTTCTTCGGCCGCATCAATTGATTCGCGGGAAATTTCCACGCCGGTCACATGCGCCGCGGTATCGGCGATAAAAAGGCTGATGGTTCCGGCGCCGCAGAAAAGGTCGAGAATGCTTCTCTCCGCCGCTATTTCTTTTACGCGGCGGTACAGCTCGCGCGCTACCAGAGAGTTCGACTGGAAAAACGCGTGTGGGGTAATTGTATACCGAATGCTGTCGAACTCTTCGGTGATGTACCCGCGTTTGAGAGTTGAATAGACATTCCCGTAACTGGTATCCGCAAAAGAATCGTTGAAAAGCATACTCGATGAATCGGTTTCATCGAGTATGGGGCCTAAGAAAGCAGACAATCGATCCTCGCTTCCGGCGGTGACGAAATTAACCATGGTTTCGCCGGTGAAATATGCCTGGCGCAAAACAACGTATCGCAGATAGCCGTGGTGATGCTGATAATCATAATCCTCAACTTCCGATAAGAGAGGGCGGAGTTTTTGAAGCAGGGTATTGGATTTTTCCTGCATGAGGGCGCATCCACGAATATCGACTACATGGCGGTACCTTCCGGCCTTCCGAAGGCCGATTTTGCCGAATGCGGTGACGAAATCCATACGGTTGCGGTAGCCATAGGGGGTGGATGGTATGATATCTTCGATGTGCGCGATATCAGAAAAAAGTGCGTTGAGGTATTCACGTTTCAGCGCAAGCTGCATCTCGTAGGAAATATCTTGAAAGAGACATCCTCCGCATTCGCGAAAGTGTTCGCAGGGAGGCACAGCACTTCCCCGGTATTTCTCAGCCAGTGCCAGTATGTCGCGACGGTGTTTTTTCATGTGTGTATTAATGCTGGTGCCAGAGTAGAGAATGATTGTTCTGGAGCAATTCTTTTATGGGTATATGGCATGGTGCTTTACATATTCGTGAAAACTTGCTTGTATTCCCTCATGCATGTGCGACAAAATATCCATAACGATTTTATTAATGTGATTATGGGCACGTATAAAAATTGCGTGCGTCATTCTGAATGACTAAAAAAAGCGGTTTTTCCATATATTGTGTGCGCATGAGGGAATAATTTATGAAATAATTTTTAAAGCTTCCTCGTTTTGTTATTTTGATTTATCACCCGAATGGATTAAATATTACACTAAAAATAATTTTTTGTCGATTTATTTTAAAAAATATTTGACACGCACCAATATATTTTGTGATGTCATCAAAACTGCGGAAAAATCAGGGGACATAATAAATACAGTAGATTCTGCTGATCAGGTTTGAAATGGCGCAGATGTAAAGCTTTTTTAAGACCGTCCGTATGTGGTGAAAGATGTGTGGGGAATCCTTGGGCAGGGGAGGTTCTTTTATGGGTAATGCATGCAATGTGACAGTTAGTGAAGTGAACGATTTTAAAAAACTTCTTTTGCATGATTCAGGAACAATTGATCGCATAACCGACGTGGCTAATTCCGACAACTGTCCGATCTGGATATATAGTGTGGTAATCAATTTCCTCACCGGGCTTGATGTTTCGGAAGGGGAAGCGAAGGAACACTACTTCAAAATATTAGAACACAAATACAGTATCTCGGAAAAGCTGCAGAGAGATGTAGGATTCCGGGTTGCCGCTCTCGATTACTTTTACAACAATATGCATCTCCTAAAAAATCCGAGATTTGTGGAGATTGATTTTTTTGAGAAGATACTTTCTCTGAGCAAAGAGGACACCAAGCTGGGGTGCTATAATATCAGCTATTTCACTTCAATCGTGCGCAATGAACTCAAGAGGGCCGAGCGGTATAATCAAAGCTTTTCCATTATCATCATAGATCTTGATGATTTCAAGTCCATCAATGATACACACGGCCACCTTTTCGGCGATAAAATCCTGGAGCGCTTTGTGTCGGTAGTCAAGGCAAACCTTCGAAGCGAGGATGTGCTGGCGCGATATGGCGGCGATGAATTTATCATACTTCTTCCGCAGACGGGAAGGATCGGCGCGCGTGCGATGGCTGAGCGCATTAAATATTGTCTAATGGAATATTTTCAGTCGAGAGAATATCAGAAAAAAAAGGTCGAAGTACATTTTTCAGCGGGGATTTCGACGTATCCCTATGATGCCGAAGACTACGAGTCCATGCTCGAATGCGCAGATAAGGCGCTTTACAAATCCAAGTTTTTGGGCAAAAACATGATTTATGATTATCTGGAAAGCGAGCGTATGAACGGTGCTGTGGCGGCTGAGAAAAGGAGGTATGTTCGATATCACGTGCTGACAGAAAACGCAGTGGATATTCATTCCGGCAATTCATTCGTCGGCATTGATGGGAGAATCGTCAACATAAGTCCACACGGCGCATTCATCGAATGTAATTGCAATCTTACCACCAATCTTCTACAGCAGCCTTTGAGCATTGTTTTGAAAAAGCTCGGCAATAACGGGTTTAAAAATTTAAAAATCAAGGGAAGCATTATCCGGGTAAACAACGAAACGCAGGCACTGAAATTCTACCTCGCGTTGAAGTTCGACAGCATGATAAACGCTTCCCAATGGAACCAGATCGAGCAATCGGCGCGGCTGGTGCCGGTGTAGCATTCCCCGCGGACAGTTAAGTGTATTTCGTCAAGAATCGCATTGGGGAGTGTTACCATCGCCTTACGATGCATGGCGTTCCCATACGCTATTGCTGTGAACCTTCCTGCGGGAGAGAGTGCAGTTTCTCCGATTATGTGGATCGGTAATTTGTTGTGGAGAAAGGGCTTGAACGGTGCGGCCCCAACTCAGTTTCCCTGCCCTACCAATTACTACCTTGATGCCACAACGGTTCTTCCTGTTGTAAGGGCTGGAACGGATTTGAAGGCCTATATTCTATCATCTCCGGATCTTGCCGTGCGAACGGTAAGCGGTAATGGGGATTTTGAAAAAGTGCGCACCATACCGATTTACCGCGGAAATGTATATTTTCAGGATTTCTTTATTTCTTCATCGGGCTGGACGTTACGTTAGCTTTCTAAATTTAAGGTTTCTGCCAGGGGGATTTTCACCGGGAAAAGGACTCATGTTAGCGGAATAACTGATGATAACAGCCGATATCGAAATTGAGCGTATCATTACCGGCATCTACGCCCGCGCCCACGTAGAGATTGAGAATCCGCTGGAAAGCGACTACACGCGCGCCGACACCCTGCTGGGCGCCGTCTACAACTACTGGTCCCCTGAAATCCCGAAGCTCTCATCCAGGAACTGCTTCAATCGCCTAAATTTCAAGGCCTCTGCCAGGGCGATGTGCTGAGCCTGCCGAAGCGGGCTTTTTTACCGGGGGGAGAACGTTTTTTACTTGAGGTTACTTCCGATATATGATTTTATGTGGGGCGGAAACGCGCTTTGGGAGAGAGCTTTTTCCTATATATTCAAAAATAACATATTTGTATTAATCTAATAACGGAGTGATCTTTTTTATGAAAAAATTTTTATCACTAGTTGTTAGCTTAATTTTCCTAATTCAAGCGCCATCAATAAATGCTGATAGGGCAGATACCTTAAACGCAGAAGGGCAAAAATTAATTGATCAGGGAAAGTTTACCGAGGCATTAGAAGCTTACAAAAAAGCAATAAAACTTAAACCTGATTTCTGGAGTCCTTATCGAAATGCGGGCTGGGTTTTGGAATATAAGCTAAACAAGCCGCAGGATGCTTTACCATATTATTTTAAAGCAATAGAGTTAAACCCCACTGAGCCAATATCTTTTCTTGAAATAGCCGCAACATATATGGATTAAAAAGATATGAGTTTTTATGACTGGAGTAAATATAGATAAGAAGTTGATGATTAAATAATTTTTTAAAAACCACTTGACAAAAACGAATGAAAATTATTATCGTTTCTATATGAAGAAACACGAGATAAATTCTATGTTGCTGATAGAAAATAGCCTCTGGTGGTGGTGGCATGCTTTGAGGGTCTCCGCCTGAGGCGCGTGGTAGGCACATGTTGGCCGCGGGTGGAGGATCCACCCGCGGCTTTTTCGTATTTGGCCGCGGAAATATTATCCGCGGCTTTTCATTTTGGAGGGATTATGTTGTATCCTGCATATTCAACGATCAGAAAATTGGCAAAATCGTACAATCGAATACCGGTGTATCGAGAACTCAACCTTTCGGAAGTTGGTTTTCTCTCTGTGTTAAAAGCGCTTTCACAGCAGGGCGATGTCATTTTTCTTGAAAGCGCGCGTAAAAACAAAAAATGGAGCCGGTTTTCATTTCTTGGAATAAATCCCCGACGCATCATCACATATACCCAAAAAGGTGTGATGGAAATGAAAAGTGGGCAATGTCGTATGATTGCGAACGATTTCTTTGCGTTTTTGAAGGACGAACTGCGTTTATATAGCTCACCCACCTTTTCCGCCTTCGGTGATTTCAATGGCGGTCTTGCGGGCTTTTTTGCCTACGAGCTTGTGAATCATACGGGCATTCTGCGGAAACAAATCAGGGAAAGTGAAAAGACGCCGATGGCGCTTCTCCTTCAGATTGATGATTTTATCGTATTCGATAATGTGAAAAACAGATATTACGTATCCACTCCGCTGTACACTTCTGGTACGGGTTCTTTGCGAGCGCGTTATGATTTGGTTGCGCACCGATTGGAATTGCTTGAATTATCGATTCTTGATCTGATGCGCTCCACTTCGTTGCCCTTTCTTCCTTCCCGTCCGGATGAAGTATCCTTGCGGTTTCTGGAAGAGAAGGATGTATTCTTGCAAAAAGTCCGAAAGGCAAAGGATCTCATTGCATCCGGTGAAGCGATTCAGACCGTGCTCAGCCTCCGTGCTGCCTTTGACATGGACACAGACCCCTATCTGTTTTATCTAAAGCTTCGCGCCGTTAATCCCTCTCCCTATATGTTTTATTTAAAAACGAAAGATTTTACTGCGGTCGGCAGTTCGCCTGAAATCCACGTAAAAGTGCAGAATAAAACCGTGTACCTAAAGCCGATCGCAGGTACTGTTCCCCAGGGCAAAAACCGCAGAGAGAATCTGGAGAACAAGGCACAGCTTCTTGCTGATGAAAAAGAACGCGCGGAGCATCTTATGCTTGTCGATTTAGCCCGCAACGATATTGCGCGCATCTCACAGGAAAATCCGGTCAATGTGGAGACGTTCATGCAGGCGGAGGATTATTCCCATGTTATTCATCTGGTATCACTCGTGAGCGCCCGGCTTGGCAAAGGGAAAGATATCGTTGATGTGTTGCGCGAAACCTTCCCTGCGGGCACAGTCAGCGGAGCGCCAAAAGTTCGTGCAATAGAAATCATCGATGAACTCGAAAGCATTCCCCGCGGGCCATATGCGGGCGCGGTTGGATATATCGGATACAATTTCGTTCTCGATACGTGTATCACCATAAGGACTGCTTTTTTCGCACCCGATGGAAATTATCTTCAGGCAGGTGCGGGGATAGTGTACGATAGCATCCCCGAGAAGGAATATCTTGAAGTTCAAAAGAAATTGGAGGCGCTTGCGGTGAGCCTGAAATACGCAAGGAAAAGAGGGGAAAAGGAGTATGCCCATGTTTCTCATGGTTGATAATTACGATTCGTTTACCTATAACATAGTGCGATATCTTGAAGAGGAAGGTGAAGTCGTTGAGGTTGTTCGCAACAACGATGATTTTTCCCGTTTAAAAATTTCCCGCTACACGGGAATTGTGCTCTCCCCCGGGCCGTCGCGCCCTGAAAATTCGGGACTCACTCTGGAAATAATCGCAAAATGTGCACATATGCCGCTTCTTGGAATTTGCCTCGGCATGCAGGCGCTGGTGTATTCGCTCGGCGGTCGCGTCGTGTCGGCAAAGCGCATCATGCACGGGAAGGTCGATGATATTACCCACAGTGGAGGTGAATTGTTCCACAGTGTGCCTTACACCTTCAAAGCAGTGCGCTATCACTCGCTTGCCGCCGAACGTGAATCGCTTCCGCGAGAATTTGAAATTACGGCCGAAGCATCGGATGGGGAGATTATGGCGGTGCGGCATAAAAATCGCTTCATCTGGGGCGTTCAGTTTCATCCGGAATCATACTTAACCGAGTATGGACATACCATTATCAGAAATTTTATTGGAGGAGCATATGACTACTGTGCAAAACACAATACGCGCGCTCACTGACGGAGAAAAGCTCAGCGCTGAATCGTCGGAAGAGTTCTTCGACGCGGTGTTCAGCGGTGAAGCATCTGAGGTAGAGCTTGCCGCGGTGCTTGCGGCAATGCGGGTACGAGGGGAAACATCGGATGAAATTGCCGGCGCGGCCAGATCAATGCGAAAAGCTGCAGCGAAATTTGAAGCAGGGCAACGCGGCCATATCGATACCTGCGGAACGGGCGGAGATCATTCGCACTCGTTCAATGTGTCATCCGCTGCGGCGCTTGTGAGCTGTGCCGCCGGAATTCCCGTGGTCAAGCATGGAAACCGATCGGTGACGAGCAAATCCGGTTCCGCGGATTTTATCGAAGCGCTCGGCATTCCCATCTCTCTTTGCAAAGAAGAAGCCTGTGAGTATTTCAGGCGGCATGGTTTCATCTTTCTTTTTGCGCCGTTGTTTCATCCGGCAATGAAATACGCCGCTCCGGTGCGAAGAGCGCTTGCAGTGAGGACTATTTTTAATTATTTAGGTCCCCTCACAAATCCATCATTTCCCTCGCGGCAGATGATTGGTGTATATAGCACTGAATTTTTAGAAAAATATGCGAATGCTGCGATTGCTCTCGGCTACGAACGCGTGCTGATTTATTCTTCGCAAGACGGTATGGATGAAGTTTCTCCCTCTGCTCCCACAATTGTTTATGAAATTGAGGATGGCAAAACGTCCGTCTTCTCGATTCATCCTGACGAATTTATTTCACGCGAAGAAGCGGAAAGCCTTCCGCGCGGATGCAGTGCTACCGAGAATGCCAGGAATTTCATTGACGTAATTTCATCTGGGAAGGAGACGGCCCTTGGGAAATTCATCGCGCTCAATTCGGCGCTTGGCATGTATATGCATAAAAAAGGCGATTTAAAAAAATACTATCGAAACGCGCATGAAATAGTACTCGAGAAAACCCTTTTGAAAAAAGTTGAGGAATTGCGGAATGGATGTCCCGCGTCAGTTTAACCTTGCGATAATGAAAGAGCTGAAAGCGCAGGAGCTTCCCGGCTTGCGCAATTTGCTCGGTCGATGTATATCGAGGAATCGTCCAATCTTTCATCTTGAAGAGAAGAAAGACGGCACTGGCATCATTGCGGAAATAAAGTGCGCGTCGCCTTCAAAAGGCGAAATAAAAAAAGTTGAGATAGCCGAACAGGCGCGAAAGTACTGCTATGGTGGTGCGATTGCGTTGAGCGTGCTTACCGATGAAAATTTTTTCGGAGGTTCATGGAGTGATTTATATTGCGTAACGCGGAATGCGGACATGCCGGTGCTCTGCAAAGAATTTGTTTTCTTCAAAGAGCAGATCGACGTTGCGTGTGCGCTCGGTGCTGATCTCGTGCTTCTCATTGCACGGGCGCTTGAAAATGAAAGGATGGAAGAACTTTTCGAGTATTCGATCTGTCGCGGGATTGTGCCTCTGGTGGAAGTTCATCACCCGGAAGAACTGGATTTTGTGCTTACGCTTCGGCCGACTCATATACTGGTTAATGCAAGAAATCTTGAAACACTGCAAATTGAAACGGATCGTGCGTTTTCAACATGGTCGATGATTCCCGAAGAAATTACAGCAATCTGGGCAAGCGGAATTGGAAGTGGGGAGGATATTATTAAAATTAAAGAAGCTACTGGTGCGCGGTATTTTCTTATAGGAAGTGCGCTCATGCAATCGGATGACCCGGAACAATTTTTAAAGGGACTATGCAATGTTTGTTAAGTTTTGCGGTTTTACCCGCGAGTGTGATGTGGAAGCGGCGCTTGAATGCGGAGTGGATGCTGTGGGATTTGTGTTTTACGAAAAATCGTCGCGCTTTGTTTCTTTTCAAAATGCGCGGAAGTTGATAGCGTGTCTGGCAGGAACCAATACAAAAGCAGTTGGCGTATTCGTTGATGAAGGAGCCGATGATATTATTGAAAAGGTTGCATCTTTAAATTTGAATGTTGCACAGATATATTCGCATGAAATTATGCATAGAATACATGCTGTCGTGCCGGTGCTCATGACATACCGAATTCAAAATGCTGATGACATCGCACGCGTTATTTTCCCGACTGATGGATATGTGTTGCTCGATTCGTACACAAGATCAGGATATGGCGGTACAGGTATGACGTTTGATTGGAAGCTTTTGCGCGATATTCCTCTAAACCGGGCGATTGTATCGGGAGGGCTTTCTCCGCGCAATGTAGGTGAGCTCATCCGAACAATCCGCCCTTTCGGGGTGGACGTTTCTTCCGGGATAGAAGAAAGCCCGGGAATAAAGTCGGTGGGGAAAATGCGCGCATTTATGAAACAGGTAAAGGAGGCGGTTGATTGTGAAAAGGTTGCCGAATGCTAATGGTTATTTCGGCGAGTACGGCGGGAAATTCGTGCCGGAAACGCTCGTCAATGCGCTCGACCAGCTCGAGCGTGCATATCGAGCATTTCAGAAAAACAGGGACATGGGGAAAGAGCTGAAACATTTGTTCATCAATTATGCGGGAAGGCCTACGCCCGTGTATTTTGCATCAAATATTTCGCAAAAAACCGGCGTTGATATCTTCCTCAAGCGCGAAGACCTGCTGCATACCGGGGCGCACAAGCTGAACAATACACTCGGACAGGGTTTGCTTGCGCGCTTCATGAAGAAAAAAAGGCTCATCGCCGAAACCGGCGCGGGACAGCATGGTGTTGCGACGGCCACAGTGGCGGCACTTATGGGCATGCAGTGTACGGTATATATGGGAACTGTCGATATAGCTCGCCAGGCGCCGAAC
>DYLV01000150.1 GCA_020721925.1 Leptospira biflexa | reverse complement strand
ATCAGATTGAATACTCGAATATAAAAAAAATAAATAAAGCGCATTATTATCGAATTATTGAAATGAAAACCGCGCGTTTCATGGCGGCCTGCGCAAAACTCGGCGGAGTGAAATCGAGAATGAGCGATGAAGAGTCCGACGTACTCTACCAGTTTGGGTTGAACTTAGGATTTGCGTTTCAGATCGTTGATGATGCACTCGACTTCGTCGAAGCGGAAGAAATCACCGGCAAAGATGCCGGGAATGATTTTATGCAGGGGAAAATTACATTGCCGATGCTGCATTTGATTGAGCATATCGCAGAGGATGAGCAACAGAAAATCGAAAATCTCATGAAAAGTCCCACTCAGGCTGAATTCGAATATATTCGAAGACTGGTTCAGGCGCATGGCGGGATTGATTTTTGTCTCCGGGAAGCAGAACAATATGTGCGGAAGGCTCTTAAATATCTTGATATTTTTGGCCCATCCCAATATAAAGATATTTTGATTGAGCTGTCGGAATTTTTTCTGGAAAGAAATTATTAAGATTGTATAATGCTGTTAAAAAAGGAGGTTTTTATGCTTACAAAGGAAAAGGAAGAAGTGTTGAAATATTATAATCTGGGCCTTGCCGCGTACAAGCAGAGGAAATGGGATGACGCAATGAAGTATTTTGAATCTGCGCTTAAGATTGATCCGAAAGATGGCCCTTCAGAAGTATACCTTGCGCGATCGAAAAATTTCAAGTTAAACCCTCCGTCCGCTGATTGGGATGGGGTATACACCATGACAACCAAGTAATGGTTTCTGCCATTCGAAGCTTTGAATTACAATAAAACCACGCCGTGATGCTTCATGGAGGAAGCCCTGGCTGATGAAGTGAGGTGCTATTAGCTTTACTGTTTCAATTTCGCCTGTTTCGGATGTAACGGCATTGATTTTTTCTTCGATTTCTGAAAAGACATCACTTCGCCACCCGCCATCATCTCCATTGTTAAAGTTGTGCAACAACGGGTGGGCGCGCACAGGCCTCTTATTCCCTGCCATCAACAAATGCTTTTATGCGGTTATTTGTTAAATCGGTCTTTTAAAGCGGTTTTATTGTTGACAGGAATGCAGGAAAGGCGAAAAATTATTATCATACCGGCCTGAAGCGCTGATGCATTATGAAATGATACGTTTGAACGAGTAAACAATAGTCAATACATTAACGATGAGGATGTCTAAATGGCAAGGAAAGTAATTCAGATAAATAAAAATCCTGTTTATGAAATTGGAATGATAAATACCGTTTTCAGCAAGGATATGTCGTTTTACGGCGATCTTAAATTTCGAAAATCGCTCCAGATCAATGGGTATTTTGAGGGAGAAATTGTTTCGGAAGGCTATCTTGTTATTGGCGAGGGAGCGACCGTCAAGGCGAACATTAAAGCGAAAACAGTTATCATAAACGGCGAAGTGAACGGAAACATTGAAGCGACAGATCGTATTGAAATATTGGCGGGCGGCACACTTCATGGAAATATTAGAACGGCAAAGCTGAAAATTGCCGATGGCGTGGTCTTCATCGGGAAATGTGAAATGATTCATGAGTATGAGAAGACTGAAAAAAAAGAAAAAGGCGAAAAGGTAAAAGCGGAAACCGCATCATAAAAAGCGGGGGAGGGCGATGCGTGGAGCGGGGTTTCGCCCCGCTTTTCGTTTTATGGTGGGTATGTCATGAAAAAAGAAGCGATGCACTACAGAAAAAAAGCAATAGCACTCGAGTGCATGCTTTGCCCGCATCAGTGCACCATTGCAGAGGGGAAAACAGGCATCTGTGGTGTGCGCCAGAATGAAGGTGGAAATCTCTACAGCATGATATATGGAGAGATTACCTCGATGGCAATGGATCCGATTGAGAAAAAACCGCTCTATCACTTTTTCCCGGGAAGCGAAATTCTTTCCATCGGCACGAAGGGATGCAACTTCAAATGCCCATATTGTCAGAACTGGACTATTTCACAGGATCTGAATGCCAGAACACGATTTTTCTCTCCCGAGAAAGTAGTGGAAACGGCACTGAAAGAAGGCTCTGTGGGAATTGCATATACCTATTCGGAGCCGATCATCTGGTTTGAGTATGTGATGGACTGTGCGAAGCTTGCAAAGAAGAAGGACCTTAAAAACGTAATGGTCACAAACGGGTATATCAATCCCGCTCCGCTTGATGAACTCCTCGAATTCGTTGATGCGATGAACATCGACTTAAAAAATTTTAAAGAAGAAAGCTATAAAAAATTTCAGAAGGCGAAACTTGAACCTGTACTCAGGGCAATTGAGATGGCACACACCAGATGTCATGTAGAGCTGACCACGCTGATTGTCACGGGCATCAACGACACAATAGAAGAAATGGAAAGCTTGATCAATTGGATTGCCTCAATTGACAGAAGCATCCCCTGGCACGTGTCGAGATACTACCCCAATTATCGCTACGATGCTCCCCCCACGGATGTTCAATTCATGCTCGAAGTGTGTGAACGCTCACGTGGAAAGCTGGATTACGTGTACTGCGGTAATATTTCAGGAAGCTACGGTTGGAGCAACACGGTCTGTCCAACATGCGGGAACACGGTTATCCGGCGTTCGGGATATCGAACCGAAGTCATCGGGCTGAAAGGCGATGCATGTGCGAAGTGCGGCAATAAATTGAATATTGTGATAGCATAAAAGGACATGGATGCGAACTGACGGCTTGCTCAAAATTTCCGATTATCTTTTTGAGATTAAAACGAGCTTCAAAAAAGGGATGCGCGTGCCCGCACGCATCTATGGGAGCAGAAAAATCATCGAAGGAATGGATGAAGCGGTAAAGGAGCAGATCACAAATGTGTGTCTGCTTCCCGGCATTCAGCAGTATGCGCTCTGCATGCCGGATGGCCATTCCGGATATGGATTTCCCATCGGCGGCGTTGCCGCAATTGATCCATCCGATGGAGTTATTTCTCCGGGCGGAATTGGTTTTGACATCAATTGCGGAATTCGCCTTCTTTCAACCGGACTTATGTATCAGGATATTGAGGGGCGCCTTGAGAAACTTATCGACATGCTTTTTTCTCATATTCCCGCTGGCGTAGGTAAAGAGGGCATGCTTTCTCTTTCCCGGCATGATTTCGATGAAGCCATGGCGAGGGGAGCGCGATGGGCTCTTGAGCGCGGTTATGCAGAAAAGGAGGATTTGGAAGCAATCGAGGACGGCGGCTGTATTGCAATGGCCGATCCCCGGTGTATTTCATCGCGTGCCTGTGAGCGCGGGAATAGTCAGCTTGGTACGCTCGGATCCGGAAATCACTTTCTTGAAATTCAGGTTGCCAGAAAAGAACATGTATTTGACGAAAATATTGCGCATGAGTTCGGCATTGTGCGCGACAATCAAATTATGATTATGATTCATTGCGGAAGCCGTGGCTTTGGACATCAGGTTGCAACTGATTATCTGCAGAAATTTTTATCTGCAATGCCGAAATATGGTTTGAAGATGCCGGACAGAGAGCTTGCCTGCGCCCCCTTCGATTCGAAAGAAGGTCAGGATTATTATAAAGCGATGAACTGCGCCATCAATATTGCCTTTCTCAACAGGCAGCTCATCGCACATCGTGTACGCGAGGTGTTTTCAGATGTGTTCCGCAAGAGTTTAGAGGAACTCGGTATTAAAACCGTGTACGATGTCTGCCATAATACGGCAAAGATTGAGATGCATGAAATTGACGGCAGGGGAAGGCAGCTTCTGGTGCACAGAAAAGGCGCAACGAGGGCATTTCCGGCCGGGAAAAAAGAACTCCCCGCGCGGTATCGCACAACGGGACAGCCGGTCATTATTGGGGGAAGCATGGAAAACGGATCGCTTCTGCTTGTTGGCCTGGAAAGCGCAAAGGATACATTTTACACAACCGCACACGGGAGCGGTCGTGTGATGTCGCGATCCGAGGCAAAGAAGCAGTTTCGGGGTGATGCTCTCCAGAGGGAACTTCGCGGAAAAGGAATTTATATTCGCACTGCGTCGCTTTCGGGGCTCGCTGAGGAAGCAGGGGCCGCCTACAAGGATATCGAGGAGGTGGGGCGCTCCATTGAAGAAGCGGGATTGAGTAAAGTGATTGCCAAACTCGTTCCCATCGGGAATATCAAAGGATGAAGACGGGATTTCAAATCATAGATGGGCTTACCAGTGCAGATATAGCGGTTCGGATACGCGCCAGCTCAATGGAAGAGATTCTAAAAAATGCAGGTTGTGCAATGCTTGAGATATTGCTCGAAAATCCCGAAGAATTTAATCCCGCAACACGGCAAAACATTTCAATCGAAGCGGAGAACGAGGAAATGCTTCTGTACCGCTTTCTTGATGAGCTTATTTTTTTAAAGGACACAAAACATGCTCTTGCGCGCCTGGAAAGCGGTATAATTTCAAATGTAGATAAAAAGTGTGTGTTTCGGGGGCTGACCGCCTTCGATTTCATAGATCCGAATCGGCATCGCTTCAATGTTGATATTAAAGCGGTGACCCTGCATGGACTTTCGTGTAAAAAAGAGGACGATGAATACGTCGCGCAGGTTGTGTTTGATGTGTAGGATACGAAGTAACTGGAGGAGCGTATGGATCTTGGCATAAAAGGAAAAGTTGCACTGGTAACAGCGGCGAGCCGCGGCCTGGGGTTTGCTGTTGCCGAGAGGCTTTCGCGGGAAGGCGCGAGTGTATCGATATGCGGAAGAAGCCGGGAAAGAATTGATTCCGCTGCGGAGGCAATTATAAAAAAAACGGGCGGTGAAGTTACCGCGTTTGAAGCGGATGTAACCGACCATCTCGCCGTAAAGGAAATGGTACAGGAAATCAAGAAGAAATTCGGTTCTCTAAATATTGTTGTATGCAATGCGGGCGGTCCCCCACCGG
The DNA here is from genome assembly GCA_020721925.1 of Leptospira biflexa. Lineage (GTDB taxonomy): Bacteria > Spirochaetota > UBA4802 > UBA4802 > JAGODF01 > DYLV01. The sequence goes on along the minus strand of DYLV01000150.1, from coordinate 1,894 downwards.
GAATGCACCACGACTTTTCCATTGAAGATTATCGTGCTGCACTTGAACTGAATTTGCTTTCGACTATTAATCTTTGTTATGAAGCATTGCCATTTATGAAGGAGCGTCGCTGGGGAAGAATCGTTGCAATCACATCGGTTGCGGCAAAACAGCCGCTTGACAATCTCATACTTTCAAATACCGCGCGCGCGGGTGTGCTTGGATTTATTAAAACGCTTTCAAATCAGGTGGCTTCACTCGGAATTACCGCCAACTGTGTGTGCCCGGGATATACAAAAACAGAGCGGGTTGAAGAACTTGCGAAAAAATTTGTGACCGATGGAAAGGGCAGCGAAGAAGATTTTTATGATACGCTTATCGCAGCAATACCGGCGGGACGCGTGGGAACACCCGATGAGTTTGCAAAAACGGTTGCCTTTCTTGTATCGGAAGGAGCGGGATATATCAATGGAGTGGCGCTTCAGATTGATGGGGGATTTTACCGGGGAATTATTTAATCTGACTATTGAACCCAAATGCGCTCCCAGAGATTTTTATCTTCCTGCCCTACCCGCCAGAAGGAAACACCTGTGATTCCCATGGAGGCATACACCTTCAGCTTTGCTAAAATGGATGCGGCGTTTTCATAATACCCGATTACGCGGACGGGAACTTCGAATTCAAAGCGGATACCGTACTCTTCATCCTCTGTTTTCGCGATATTGTAATTTGAAAGAATATGTTCGATGTGCGAAAAGCGGAGCGCTTTATCGTACCTTTTTTCCTGCCATGCACGCCCGTAGAGCGGAAGCCCCATGATGAGTTTTTTCGGAGGAATTTTTGAAATTGCGTATTCGGCGACCGCACGCGACCAGCTTTTCGCGGCGACGGGACCCGGTTTGCTGGTGCGGTAATGCTGATCGTACGCCATGATGATGACGCGGTCGACGATTCGTGCAATGGCAGGATAGTCGTACGCATCGGTTGAGGCGCTTCGACGCGCAGGCAGAGCAACGCTTATGATTTTTTTCGGCATGCTCTTTTTAAGGTCGCGAAGAAAGCGCTGAAAATGCCATCTGGCATCTTTCGGCACGCTCTCAAAATCGATCTGAATTCCGTCATAGTGCTTCGAGGATTGCACAATAGCTGCGATAAGCTTTTTCCTCGCGGGAGATTTTGGTTTCAGCACATAATGCGTGCGGGAATAATCGCTCAGTTCGCTGATGACCAGGTGTAAGCGAAAAGGAATTTCGCCATTGATCGATAACACCGGCGGGATGAGATCGCCAATGAGCTTTCCGCTTCTGTCAATGGTTGCGCTGAAATAGCAAATGTCGGTAAACGGTTCCCTCCCGGTGAGAAATTTCTCTTCACCTTTCATGAGATATCCCCATGTTTCGCGGAAGAGTACTGTTTCGGGCGATTGGACTTCCTGAGAAAAAAGAGGAAGAATGTTGACGGCAAGAAAAAGTATGATAGAGCAAAAAATATTTTTTTTCATTATCATGGATGCGCTTTCTTGAGAATACTGTCGCAATATATTCTAATTCCAGCAGTTCATTAGATGACCAATGTGCTGTCAATTCTATTATCGGTTATAATGCCGTTTGATTACAGGGATTGCTGATATTCTATTGCATTATGGGCAAATAACAATTCCCTTTGCCCATAAGCATTCTCCACAGGGGGTTCCATTTCCATATCAATCTTTTGTTTCCACTGTGCGGTGCCAGCATAGGTCAGGTTCGTGGCAGAGGGAGCAGTCGGGAAAATCGTAGTACTCGAAGCGGCTGCGGAAGTCGGCAAACTCCCGGGAATTTCAGGCCCCGTCGAGGGTGATGCGGGTGATGTTACCGGTGACGTACCGTTTATGGAGTCGCCGAAAGCCGAGATACCAGGCCGGGTGTGTGTAGGC
>DYLV01000009.1 GCA_020721925.1 Leptospira biflexa | reverse complement strand
CCGGCAGCATGTGCAATCACTTCGTGTTCAGGTAACCCGTTCGGGTGAATTGCAGTAACTTCTGGTTTGCCGGTGGTGAGCGTGCCGGTTTTATCGAATATCACGGTGTCTATTGTTTCGGAAATCTCAAGCGCTTCGCTGTGTTTGATTAAAATTCCGAGTTTCGCCCCTCGCCCGATGCCGGCAGTTACCGCGGTGGGCGTGGCAAGGCCGAGCGCACATGGGCACGCAATTACCAGCACTGAAATAAGGCGTGCAATCGCAAAGGATGCAGAGCTTTTGAGCGCAAAAAACCAGAGCGAAAAGGTGGCAAGGGCAATCAATACAATAAGAGGGATGAAATACTCGACCGCTCTATCGGCAATTTTTTGAAGGGCAGGCTTTGAACTCTGAGCTTCTTCCACAATGCGGATAATACGGCTTAAAACGGTGTCGCTTCCCGTGCGCGTGGCTTGCATGGTAAAAGAATTTTCCAGATTTATGCAGCCTCCGGTGATTGTGTCGCCTGCGCTTCGATTGACAGGCACAGGTTCTCCGGTGAGCATGGACTGGTCGATTGAAGTCTGGCCGGATATAATAATCCCGTCGGCGGGGATTATTTCACCTGGTTTCACAAGGAGCATGTCCCCGGGATGTATCTCTCCCTGGCCGATGTCTGTAATGATATCTCCAGTCATGCGATGCGCAATCGTCGGTTGAAGTTTCATGAGAGCACGGATGGCAGTTGATGTTTTGCCCCGTGCCCGTGTTTCTAAAAATCTTCCCAGCATGAGGAAAGAGGCTAAAAATAATGCAGTTTCATAATACATAAATTCATGTGGAAGAATGCCAAGAGTGCCCATTACGCTTGACAGGTAGGAAATACCAATGCCCATGGCGTACATCACGTCCATGGTGAGGCTTCGGTTTTTCAGCGAATGGAATGCCGCAACAAAAATTGGATACGAAATAAAAAGAAAAATCGGCGTGGTGATCGCAAAAAGGGTATAGTGAAGCGAGAATACATCGACCGGGGAAAGATACATGAGCGCCATAGCAATCGTGCCCGCGGTAAGGCCGATGGAAAAGCGGAGTTTTTTCCAGAACAGATCGCGTGCGGTGAGTTTCTCTTCGTACATGGGATCGGGCGAAGTGCCGAGATAATGGTACCCCGCCATTTCAATGGAATCCGCAATAGCTTTTTCCGAAACGCGGCTGTCTTCGAGCACTATTTTCGCGCTTCCCGCAGCAAAATCTACACTTGCGGAATGTATTCCTTCTATATGGAGTAGCGCACGCTCAACCGTGTGCGCACACATCACACAACTCATCCCGTGAATTTTAATGACGAGATGTCTTTTCATTTGGCAGCACCTTCTGGTTTGCAATATCAAGCAGCGTCAAATATGCGTACCAGATATTATAGCTCAGAAAGCGGAAATTTAAGGTTTCAATGGTGTCGTTTTCGGTGTGATAGTTGGTGTTGCGAAAAAAGGCCGTATCGGTGAGCATGATGCTTTTGAAACCGCATTTATTGAATGAATAGTGATCGGAAAGCCCTATTCCGGGCACCGATGAAGGGCCTATCATGTCGTATATTTTTCTTTTACCGGCAAATTTATTCCAGGTATTTTTCCAGAGGTAGGCGAATTCCGAGGAAGACGGCAGTGAGACCACGGCAAGATAGTTACCGAAGGGAGGATAGTACTTCTTCATGTCCTCAAGCGGATAATTCTGCTTCGCATGCCTTCCGGCGAATCCGAGCATTTCAAGGCAAATCATGAAATCAATCGGCTCTTTGCGTTTTTCGCATGCTCTGGCGTAGTACATGCTTCCCATTGCATCGCTTGAAAAAAACGGCGGTTCTTCAAGTGTGAATGCCACAAAGCGCACGGTCCGAAGGGGATTATGTTTCGATAAAAGACGATATATTTCAAGCAATCCCGCAACGGCGGTTGCATTATCGTCCGCGCCGGGAGTTCCTTCGACGGTGTCATAATGCGCGCCGAGAAGGATGATGCGTTCAGGTTTTTTTGTGCCTGGAATATCAGCGATGAGATTGCTCACTTTTTTTGATTGAACGATATAATCCTGTGTTCTGACTGAAGCGCCGAGAGCTTGGAAGCGTGAAGTGATGTACTCTTTTGTTCGAAGAAGATTTTCATATTTTGTAAAAGGCCTTTCGCCAATTGCTACAGAGAGAGTATAAATGATTTCTCTGCAGTTATGAAGAATGATCTTCTGTTCTTTTTTTTCCTGGAAGTACTTTTTTACATCCATACACATCACACGGATATTTGAATTTGCGGCGATTCTGCAAACGAGATAAAAAAATACAATGAAAAAAAGAAATATCGTTGACGGGAAAATATTTTTTATTTATGGTCGCAAAAAATTGCACGAGAGAAAAAGTTATTGTTTTGCCGTTCATCGTTATGCGCTGTGATGTGGTGAGGATTGCGAACTTGTTTGTGCGATGTTGCGTGTGCACATCGCGCGATTCGTATAATGGATGCCCGGGAATGGAAGTTCAGGGTACACATGGTGGTGATATTTCATCGCATGAGCGATGATGTGTATCAGAGGGAGGGTTTTTAATTTTTCAGGGATAACGGGTGTTCGGCAATATGAAAAACAGCGTCGAAGCAGAGAAATATCGCGTAAGCAGGGGGTTGAATATTCTGGCCAGGCAAATCGTCGAACAGGAATTCACCCACGAGATGATAACGACGCAGATCAACAGGCAATTCAATTACATTTCAAAAAAAGAGCGGAAAGGGCTGGTGAGGGAAGCAATAAACAGGTCGTATCGGTATGTGTGGTCTGTGCCGAAAACCCGGCCATCTTTTCATGATAAAACAGAGGTATATTCATTTATGCCTCCGGAGAAAATTAAGCTTTTCAATAACGATATCAGAGAATGTGTGGCGGTTAAAATCGCCCGGCATATTATATCCTCATTGCGCACTCATTCACATGCAGCAAATCCCGATGGTACATTCAACAATTCGTTTTATTGTCGCTGTCTTGCTCTTTTGAATAAAAAAAATATTGTCCCCCACATAGAAGACAGGGAGCTTCTGGAAATATATCTCAAGCAGATGGGACATGTAGTGAGAAAAACCTCTTTTGTAGCACAAAAGTCAAAAGCAGGAAAATTCGATATTGTCGCGTTGTACTTTGATCTTTTCCTCTCGTTCTGGGAGAAGGTTTCATGGGCGGATATCTTTCCGTCGAATCCTGCCGCTTCACGCGAGCTTTCCCGGTGTAAGATGATACTTGTCGATTTAGTTGCCCGGGAGAAAGAAAAATTTTCAGTTCAAAATATTGCAAATGAGTTTTTTTCGCTCACCGGATTCAGTGAACCCGGTGATATGTTCATGATTTCCTTCCTCGATTTCTACTTCTTCACCTGGCTTTCTCATTTCGGAATTCTTGCCTATTGCCGTCCGCTTCCCGAAGTTTGCATGAAGGTTACCCCTTTTGGAAAGGAATTTCTCAGGTATCTGCGCGCGCATGGCCATACAAAAGCAGTATGATATTATGGACAGGTATTGAAGATGTTTGCGTTTTTTTTGTCTCGAAGGTACACTTGTCGTTACAGGGCTTGATTATGGCTATAAACGTATGCCCGGATATCCATAACCTTGTGCGTGCTTTATCGGGTTAATAGGGATTTTACCTGCTCTTCGCCGGGATTATGCATTCGAGAGCGTTTTCTGTAAATTTTCCACATGTCCAGCAAGTTCCTCTGAAAGCTGTCTGAACGAGGAGGAAATATTTGTGAGATTGTGGTAAAACTGCTGTATCTGCTCGAGCGCAGTCCTGCGACTGCGCCACTGCAGTTGTTGTGCTGAAGGATATTTATTTTGAAAATGGAAAAAATTCAGTAATTTTTTCTTGACATAAACTACTCTGAAAAAGAGGAAATAAAACCGATTGTATATTGCCTTGCGCCGGTGATGGAGTTCACCGTAAATGCCCGATGGCTGATAACTCCTGAACGATTGTGATGAACAGCGTTTCGGAGTCTCGGTTATGGCAGCAGCAAATGATAGTATCGTTGGAACACAGGCAATTAGAAACGGAAATTCAAGCTTTCTTACCCTTTTAACCTCCCTTCGGGAAACCGCGGCCACTGAAAAAGAATTCCGATTTTTTGAGGAAAAGATTTACGATCTGAGCGAGCGTTTGCGTGGCGAACGGGTACATCTTGCCGTGCTTGGGCAATTCAAGCGCGGTAAAAGTTCATTTCTCAACGCGCTTTTGCGTGCGCAGGTACTGCCCACCTCGGTTATTCCACTCACATCCGTTCCTACATACCTGCGTTACGATAGTAAAAGGTCAGTTAAAATTCGCTTTGAGGGAAAGAGGGACGAATCGTTCCAGTCTGATTCTATCGATGAATTGCGAGATTTTCTTTCAGGATTCGTCTCAGAGGAAAAAAATCCCGAAAATGCATTACATGTGGAAAGCGTGGAGGTGTTTTTCGATTCCCCTATTCTCGAAAAAGGGGTGGTTCTAATCGACACGCCGGGGATTGGTTCAACGCATCTGCACAACACTGAAGCAACGCTCAACTTTTTACCGCTGTGCGATGCCACGCTCTTTCTTCTTTCCGCCGATCCGCCTATCACCGAAACGGAAATTCTTTTCCTCAAAGAGGTGATGATGCGTGTTTCGAAAGTGTTCTTCATTCTCAATAAAATTGACTATCTATCCCCCTCTGAGCAGCAGGAAGTGATTGAATTCATTTCCAATGTCATTCGCCAGAGGGTGCTTTCGGTCATTGAGGTAGAATTGTATCCCCTATCGGCGAAATACGCCCTTGAGTCCATTAAAAAGAATGATGATTTACTTCTGGAAAAGAGCAATATTTTGCATTTTGAAGAAAGACTCAAACAATTTATTATACATGAAAAGAAAGATGTTCTCACCGATGCGCTTAAACGCAAAACGGTTGATATTGTAAATAATATGCTGATGCATGTCCGGATTTCTCTCACGGCGTTTAAGATGCCGGAGGAGGAATTGAACAGGAAGCTCGTGCTTTTTAATGAAAAAATTTCGGAAGCAGAGCGTCAGAAAACGCTTTCTTCCGACATGATAGCTGGCGACAGAAAAAGGCTTATGCAACTTTTAGAGGAGCAATCCGAACTTTTAAGAGAGAAATCGCGACAATATCTGATTGGTATTATGAATAACTTCTTTGAAAGCGGAAAAGAGGTGAAAGAAAATGATGTGAGAGCTGCATTTTCAGACAATATTCCAGTATTTTTTGAAAAGGAGCTTGGAGAGTTGTCGGTTTTTTTCGACAAAAAAGTTGCAGAGATTATTTCTTTTCACCGCAAGCGCGCCGATGAAATCATCGATGCGGTACGGAAAAGCGCTTCCGATGTATTTGACATTCCGTATCATGAACATGAAGGTTCGGTCGGAATGGAGTTTGTGCGCGAACCGTACTGGGTGCTACATCAATGGAAATCGACTCTTCTTCCAATACCGGAAGACTTTATCGACAGACTGCTGCCGCGAAAGAGACGCGAACAAAGAATTCGCAAACGCCTTGAGTCTCAGATTAAAGGGTTGGTGCTTTCAAATGTGGAAAATCTTCGCTGGTCGACGCTTCAGAATCTGGATATGACATTCCGTCGATTCATCTCAAACATAGATGTGGAATTCAAAGAAATCGTCGAAATCACACAAGAGGCGGTTAATGCCGCGGTTCAAAAGAGAAAGCTCTATTCTGAAAGCATTTCCGAAAATGTTGCGCATCTGGAAAGCCTTGTCGAATTGCTTTCTCGCTATATGCAACAACTCGGCGTCTGAAGATGCACAACTGACGCAGGATGGCGAAAATCATCGAATTTTCATTTTTAATCTGAACTTATATTGAGAGGACCATTATGTTAGAAATTTTTACCATCGCAAGCATCTGGCTGGCGCTTGCCGTCTTTTCAACAATTCTTGCCAATCGCCTTAAAATTTCCATGGCATTGATGGAAATAATGGTTGGTGCGGGAGCGGGATATGTGTGCATGCGCTTCCTTGATCCGGATATTCTGCACCCGAACTCCGAGTGGTTGAAGTTTGTTGCAGGGGCGGGCGCAGGGCTTCTCACATTTCTTGCGGGTGCGGAACTCGATCCGGCATCTTTAAAGGAAAAATTAAAAGAAGTGTCGTTTGTTGGCATGATTGGCTTTTTCGCACCGTTTATAGGGTGTACGGCACTGGCATATTATGCACTCGGATGGGATTTGCGCGCGAGTCTGCTTACCGGAGTAGCGCTTTCCACCACCTCGATGGCGGTCGTTTATGCGGTGATGCTTGAATACGGGTTCAATAAAACTGAATACGGGAAAGGTATATTAGGTGCGTGCTTTATCAACGACCTCGGTACGGTTATTGCGCTTGGTCTCATCTTCGCACCGTTTACCTATAAAACATTGATTTTTGTGGTAATATGCACCCTCGCGATGATGCTGCTTCCGAAAATCACTGGAAGGCTCACAAGGGTGTACGGTAACCGTACCGCGGCTATTCGAACGAAATGGATTGTGTTTGTACTCTTTGCGCTTGGTGCGCTTGCGCTGTGGGCCGGCAGTGAAGCGGTGCTTCCTGCCTATATTGCAGGTATGGTGCTGGCGGGCACAGTGGCGCGCGATGAATTTTTTATCAGGCGGCTTCGCACACTCACCATAGGTTTTCTCACACCGATTTATTTCCTGCGAGCGGGATTTTTGGTATCGATCCCTGCTGTGGTTGCCGCGCCTTTAGTTTTTCTGGTTCTTTTTGGCGGAAAAGTAATTTCAAAAATTTTCGGCCTGTATCCGGTTATTGGCATATTCAGAGAGAGCCAGAGGGAGCGGTGGTACTATACGCTGCTCATGTCAACGGGGCTCACGTTCGGTTCAATCTCCGCTCTTTATGGCCTTACTAACGGCATTGTCAACAGGAATCAGTATTCGTTTCTCATTGCAACGGTCATCGCAAGCGCAGTGATCCCTACGCTCATTGCAAATATGGCGTTTTTGCCAGACCATTTGCTGGAAGCTCCGATGGCAGATGAGGAAATACCTCAGCTCGATAGGGCAATTGATTTATGGCAGAACGATGAGCTCGACCATTATCTGAAGCAGGATCATGAGCGATAAGTGCGTGTGAAGCATGAATAAAACAATACGCTTTATTGTGAAAAACTGGTTTACATTTATCCCGCCATGGATTGTAATGTAAAAGTTGGCCGATGCCGCACGCTTTTCCCGATTGTGGTGTGGCTTATTGAAATTATTTGCGGCGTACATTATGTCAAAGGAGGAATAATATGATTGGGAACATCAAAGAAGTAAGCGCAATTGAAATTTTGGATTCGCGGGGCAATCCCACAGTGAGAGTTTTCATGAAGCTCGATAACGGCATCAGCGTCTCGTCTTCGGTGCCCTCCGGCGCTTCGACGGGAGAAAACGAAGCGGTAGAGCTTCGCGACGGCGACAAAAAGCGTTATGAAGGAAAAGGTGTTTTAAAAGCGGTTTCAAATGTGAATACTGTTATTGCGCCGAAAGTGGTGGGAATGGATCCTTCGAAACAGGGTGAGCTGGACAGGCTTCTCATTGAACTTGACGGGACGCAGAACAAGGGGAAATTAGGAGCCAATGCAATTCTTGCTGTTTCGATGGCGGCCGCGAAGGCTTCAGCGGCTTCGGCTGGTGTGCCACTTTATCAGTACATCGGCGGTGCCGGAGCAAGAAGATTGCCGGTTCCCATGATGAATATTTTAAACGGAGGAAAACACGCGGAAAACAGCGTTGATTTTCAGGAGTTCATGGTGATGCCGATTGGCGCGCCGAATTTTGCGGAAGCGCTTCGCTACGGTGCTGAAACCTTCCATGCTCTGAAAAAAATCTTAACTAAAAAAGGATATTCGGTGGGCGTGGGCGATGAAGGGGGATTTGCGCCGAACCTCAAAAGCAATGATGAAGCCTGTGAAGTCATTATCGAGGCAATACAGGCGGCGGGATACACACCGGGGAAAGATATCGCACTGGCACTCGATCCTGCGGCAAGCTCTTTCTGTGAAAAAGGAACCTATGTGCTTTCAAAATCCGGGCAGGGAAACAAGACCAGCGCTGAGATGACGGAACTTTACAAGAAGTGGGTGGATAAGTACTACATTGTTTCAATCGAAGATGGCCTCGATGAAAACGACTGGAGCGGATTTAAGGAACATACCGCCGCTTTAGGCAATAAAATACAGATTGTGGGCGACGATATTTTCGTCACCAATTCAAAATTTGTTGAGCGCGGCATAAAAGAAAAATCCGCCAATGCGGTGCTCATTAAACTCAATCAGATCGGCACGGTGACGGAGACAATCGATACAATCAATCTCTGCCGCAGGGCGGGATGGGGCTATGTCATTTCGCATCGTTCCGGTGAAACTGAAGATGATTTTATGGCCGATTTTGCAGTCGCGATGGGGGGCGGGCAGATTAAGACCGGTTCTGCCTGCCGCAGTGAGCGCATCTGTAAATACAACCGCTTGCTTGAGATTGAACATGAGCTTGGCAAATCGTCCTTGTTCGGGAATCCGTTTGCAAAATAGATCGTCGATGCGTAATAAATATGCAGTTCATATCGGGGTGTGTGCACGAGGTGCACACCCCGATATTGTGTGAAACGCAAATTGCCGTACTGCTTTGGTGTGTGAACTGATATTGTTTAACTCAAAATGCACTGTCGCACTTTCAGTCGAATGCTGCATACGATGCTATCGATTGATTGTTTCCCTTGCGATGACGATGCGCTGGATTTCGGAAGTCCCTTCATAGATTGTTGTGGCTCTCGCATCTCTGAATAGTCTTTCTATTTTATAGTTTTTCGTATACCCGTATCCTCCGTGAATCTGCAATGCCATGTAGGCAACCGTATTGGCGGTCTCCGAAGAAAAAAGCTTTGCCATGGAAGCTTCTTTAGTAAATTTTAATCCGCGGTCTTTTCGGTACGCTGCTGCAAGGGTAAGCCATGATGCCGCTTCGATTTTTGTTGCCGCATCGGCGATCATGAACTGAATTGCCTGGAAGGAATTGATTGTTTTTCCGAATTGTTTTCGCTCTTTTGAGTATGCGATCGCTTCGTCCATACATGCCCGGGCTATTCCTACCGCTTGCGAGGCAATACCAATTCTTCCGCTATCGAGGGCGAGCATGGCGATTTTGAATCCTTCTCCGGGATTTCCCAACAGATTTTCAACCGGGATTTCGCAATCATTGAAAACAAGTTCAACGGTATTCGAGGCTCTAAGGCCGAGTTTGTCTTCCTTCGATCCAATTGTGAAACCGGGGGTACCTTTCTCTATTATAAACGCTGAAAGCCCTCTCGTTCCTTTTTCCGGCCCTGTTCGCGCAATAAGGTTGATGATGTCGGCATACTGGCCATGGGTAATGAAAACCTTGGTGCCGTTTATGATGTATCTGTCTTTTTTGAGCACGGCTGTGGTAGTCATTGAGCCGGGGTCTGAACCCGCGTTTGGCTCAGTGAGCGCGAAAGCACCTAAAAGCATACCCTGCGCAAGCCCCAAAAGCCATTTTTCCTTCTGCGTGGGTGTGCCAAATTTAAGGAGTGGCTCTGTCGCAAGATTGGCAACCGACATGGTTACGGCTGAAGAAGCGCATGTATACGCAATTTCTTGGAGGGCAAGAGAGTATGCAACCGCACCGGCGCCGGAACCACCGAATTCCGTCGGCACCATCATTCCGAAAAGTCCGAGATTTCCCATTTTTTTAATTGTTTCGAGGGGGAATATGCCTTTTCGGTCCCATTCCGACGCAAAGGGTTCCAGCTCTTTTTTGGCAAAATCCCTTGCCATAAGGCGTATCATTTCCTGTTCATTTGATATTTCGAATTCCATAATTTGACCTCACGGGATGTACAGAACCACGAGCAGTTCAGTTTTGTCGTGGGATGGATTGCTCAACGTATGATGCAGGGCAGAATTGAAATGGATGGATTCCCCTTTCGCAAGGAGGCTGGTATTCTTGCCCACTGTGATGGAAAGCGAGCCTTTCAGGACATAAATGAACTCTTCCCCTTCATGATGGTATTCCACGCCCTGGTGTGCGGTTCTGGGCTCTATAGACACAAGGTACGCGCCTAAATGTTTGTTTGCCCCGCTTTTACTCAATTGCGTATAGGCATACGATCCGGCGCGCTTTTTCTGGCTTTTTAAACGGGCAGAAGCGTTTTTTGTATCGGATTTTTCCAACTCCTGTACATCGATTTTCAGTGTTCTGCTCAATTGCAAAACGAGGGCCACGGGTGGGGTCACTTCATCGTTTTCAACCTGTTCAAGGAGCTTTTCGGGATATCCCGTTTCATGGGCCAGATCTTTAAGACTCATCTCTCTCTCTTCTCGATAGGTTTTAATTCCCTGGCCGAAGGAGAGTTTTGTCTTTTTTTCTCTTCTTTTTGTCATGATATATTCCTTTCTATACAGTATTAATATATGGGCACTTCGATGAATTACTATTTTTTATTATATCTGCAATGAGAAAAAGCAGATTTATCGAGAGTTTATGCCCCCGCGGGAACATCCTTGTATAATTTTTCGAGGTACCTGGATCATTTACATTTTAAAACGTGAAAGAAGTCAATACTTTTCATAAGCTCGTCTGCGCTATTATGATGCTGTTCGCAAGTAATATGTATAATTTTTTACAGAATGATAAAAGTGTTTGAAAGTGAGACGACTGTCGTATAGTAAAATTTATGAAAGGGTGCGAAATATGAATTAATCAGATCACTATAAATTGTTTAAATATGAGGTTCCTTTTGGGATACAATTTGATAGGAAGAAACAGTTTTTTTGACGTTGATTTTTACGGGTAGAAGCGTTTTTTTGAGGTTCCCACTCGTTGCAAAATCGGTTATGGGTGATTCACAATAATTGAGTAGACAGGAAATATGTTTTGCTTCAAGGAATAATTTAATTTATAAGGAATTTTTCAAATCTGTCTTATTTAATTGTTCCCTTTTGGGCATAATACATTAAACAAAAAATGCTTTCTTTGATGTTGATTTATACAGATGAAAGCGCTCTTTGAGGTGCCAGTAAAATTCATGGCATTTGGTTTTCAGGAGGCATATGATGGCGCATGAAAACGCAGTTTCGGGACGTGTGCATTCCCGGCGATACTATCATGAAGGTCGTCAGCCCGAGGTTTTTTTCATCGTAAATGGGAAATCCTATACCGGCATAGTGACCGATATTTCTGAAAGCGGTCTTGGAATTGCTACAGATTGGAAACTGATGGCTGTGCAGGGTGATGAAATTTCCCTCATGTACATCGGCAAGGCTCATCCGGAATACGCAATCAAAGGCCTTCGGATTGCGCAAATTCGAAACGATTATACCACAAAAAGAGTAATCCTTGGTATTTTTGTTCCCGATGGTACTGCTGCAAGCCGGCTCGGTGAAATAGTGAGACTATTGACGGTTGAAACATCGAGTACAATTGAAGAGGGTTTCGATATTGATCGCGTGCCGCCATTTCCTGGCAACCGGCATTATACTCAGGAAGCGGTCGAAGCCCGGCTGAGATGGACAAGGGGGGTGACGGGAAGCAGGCTGGAAAACATCAGTCGCTCAATTTACAATCCTGAAATCCTTGCCGGGAATATTGAAAACTATATCGGTGCAGTGCAGGTGCCCATTGGTCTGGCAGGGCCGATTTTTGTAAAAGGGGTCTATACTGACGGCTATGTGCCGGTGCCAATTGCAACAACTGAGGGTGCCCTGGTAAGCTCGATCTCGCGGGGCGCAAGACTTTGCAATCATGCGGGAGGAGTAAAGGTGCATGTGACACGCCAGCGAATGGTGCGCGCTCCGGTTTTTTTCTGCGAAGACATGGACGGAGCGGTCAATCTCGAGCGATGGCTAATGAGCAATGTGCGTCACATAGAGGAAAAAGCGCACAGCGTGTCATCGGTTGCCAGACTCACAGAGATAATCCCCTTCGTGTTCGGAGATACATTGCACGTCCGCTTTTACTATAACACTGGTGATGCAGCCGGACAGAATATGACTACTGCCTGCACCTGGGTGGCGTGCGAATGGATTGCCGATTGCATACGACACGATCGATCCATAAAGTTTTTTCATTACAACATTGAAGGAAATATGTCGGGCGATAAGAAGGCGAACTATCAGAATTACATCGACGGGCGCGGTGTCGGCGCGGTGGCTTCCTGCTATGTGGAGGGGAGACTTCTTGAGAAGGCAATGCGGGTGAAGCCTCGCGATTATCTGAAAGCATGGCAGGCGGGAGAAGTGGGTTCGATCCAGATTGGAATGATTGGCTCGAACATTAATTTTGCGAACGTGATCGCAGGGATTTTCACCGCGACCGGGCAGGACATCGCTTCAGTGCATGAATCCTCAAGCGGTATTTTTAAAATGCGCGAGGAAGGTGATGGGCTCCTCTTCATTGCGTATCTTCCCTCTCTGGTTATTGGAACGGTTGGCGGTGGTACAGGGCTTCCCACACAGAGAGACTGCCTTGAAATTATGGGCTGTTACGGTCCTGGTAAACTTTTCCGTTTCGCAGAAATTATCGCCGCCAGCTGTCTGGCGCTTGATATTTCAACAGGTGCTGCTATTACTGCGAATGAATTTGTCACCGCTCATGAGCGCTTTGGGAGAAACCGCCCGAACAAGAGGCTTACAAAAAACGAACTGTCGCCGGAATTTTTTACCAGGCTAATAAATCGATCAAACGTAGAAGTAGTTTCCGCGGAAGAGCAGCCGCTGAATAACGAGCAGGGAATCGTGACGGGGATTCTCAGTAAAAAAACTTCTGCCCTTCAGGGGGTTTTTAGATTTAAACTTGATATTCTGGAAGATGGAAAGAAAAAGGTGATCACCGCGGTACTGAAGCTTAAATCGGCAGACAGTGAAATTCTGAATGTCGGCACAGGCCTGGCAAAACTCTCAGGAGAAGATAGGCTTCCAGGTTTATTTGAAACGCATATCAATATTTTTGGGTTTGAAAATAGCCATGTAAGAGAAATTGAATTTTATCGGAGGGCGGGTGAGTCAGTCCTTTCGTTTTGCCCTGAGGTGTATGGCACGAAAGTTGAAAAAGAAAGGGAAATATTTGCCATTCTCATGGAAGATATTTCGTATTGCAGCCATCTCGATACGGTGAACGATCCGTCGAAATGGGATGATCAAAGCATTCGCTTTGTGCTCAATGATCTTGCCAGTCTTCATTCTGTGTATCTCGGGAAAGAGTTCGAACTTCCCGGCGAAATTGGGCTTCTTACAGTTGATAAAAATTCACTCCTTGCGGGTCGAGAACTTTTGCAGGAGCTTACCGATTATAATTCGAGAAGGTTTCCAGAAATTATCACAAAGGATTGTAAGTGGGCATTGCAGTCCTTTTTGAAAGATTTGCCCGCAGCGCTCGATGTAATGGAAAAAGCTCCTCAAACGCTCACGCATAATGATTTTAATACAAGAAATATTGGATTGCGTCCGGCAGAGCATTGGCCGAGACTTGTGATGTACGATTGGGAACTTCCCGGTATCCAGAATCCTCAACGCGATCTGATTGAGTTTCTTGTGTATGCACTTCCTTCTCGTGTTGCGGTTGAAACAATTGATAAATATGCCGAATATTATAGAAAAATTCTTGAAGAAAAAAGCAAAGTGGAATTGAATAAGGAAGAATTCGAAAGGGTTTTGATGTATCATTCGTTTGTTCTTGCGTCGAGAAGATTCAATCTCTATTTGCTCGCACATAACGTGATGCAGTTTTCGTTTATGGAGCGCGTGTACGATAATTTATCGCGTTTTATTCTGCATAAGTACAGGAAGAAGTGCTAATGGAAGAAAAGAACAAAGACAAAAGAATTGCATTTCGCATTGTCGCGATGCTTATGATGATTATTTTTCCGTTACTGCTTATTGCATCCCTTCTTCATTTCCTTTTTACGAGTGTCGATTTCTATATAGAGGTGCTTAAGGGTTCATATCTCATCAGGGCATTTGTTGAGGGTAGAAATGACGAGATGAATCGCCGTATCCGGGATGAGATTGAAGAGAAAGTTCATCTCGATGAATTCGCCATCATTGCACAGCGGAGCAAGGAAAAGTATGAAAGAGAAAAAGGGCGCTTTGAGAAGATAAATAAGACGAAAGAATATCTTTTATTTGAAAAGCAGTTGAAAGAAATTAGAAAAGCTTCCTATGAGGAGGCGGGTCGTTCCTTTGCAAACGAAAAAGCTTTTGAGGCATTCCAGGAAAAAGAAATTGCCCGATTGCGGAAAGCGCTTTCTGAAATTGAATCCTACCGTGAAGCGCATGAAGAGGATATAGAAAAAGTCGAAGAGGATCTGGATAGGGCAAATCAGGACATGGAGCGCGCAATGGAAGCGCTTCGTGAAAAGAACGAGGAGGCGCAGGAAATAATTGAAAAGCATAAAGGAACATTTGCGGCACGGATCAATGATGATATGCGACGTATTCTGCCGGTGCTGGAACCCATGTTCAATAAAAAAATAATCGATGGAACGGTCAGAAGAGAAGTTGAAAACCTGCTCGCGTTCTTCGCGGATTATCCCCGACAAAAAATGCTCGCAAACGTGTACTATGAAAAAAAAGGACACGAGCACCCTGCTTTACGAATTCGACTGCCCCGAATGACTTTCAGCCTCTGGGTTGATGAAGCGGGAAAAGTCAGGCGACATATATTAAGCGATGTGTTTGTCGAAGAGATTGCGAAGGTAAAAGGGCTTCGCAACCGGATGCTGTTTACTACCGTGTTTCGTCTTTCCGATACCGTGATAGGGGAGTATTTTGCAAATAGATTGTTAAAGAATGCGGGAATCTCCATACAGGAAGGGATTATCAACATGCCGCCGATGGTTCTGGAAGGGGAAGCGGCCGAAATGGTTCAAAGCATTATGATCTTTGCCACCTATGGGGGATATATTCAAGTATTTGCGGGTGCAATCCTAACACTTTTTATCATATACCTTATCCTTTCGAAGATACCGCGGCGGAATAAGTTTTTGTGGCTGAAGCGAATTTTTTTCTGGCCTTCCCTCGCGATGATGATTGCTTCAATAGGGCTTATAATCGTATCGCGTTACATTTTTGAAGTTTTTCCTTATATCTTTCCCGATGCCATGCTGGTTGGGTTTGCAAAAAACATCGCATATTCCCTCGCATGGTGTCTCGCCCTTCCGATGGCCGGCGTGTTTTTCATTTTTTTACTGATTGGGTTTTTTGCTGGTACTGCTGCGAAAATGGGGAAGGCCTCATAGCGCCGAGCAGTGCAAATCTCTGGAAATATTGCGTCACGCAAAAACGGTTTTTAAGGGGATGGGGGTATTGTACATGATGGCTATGTTTTCAGAATCTCCCTCAATTCCTTTATAAGCGTCTTTATCTCCATCATGGTACCCACAGTGATACGCACATATTCGCTCTGCACGGGGCCGTCGAACCAGCGGACAAGTATTTTTCGCGCCTTCAGCTTTTCGTACAATTCCTTCGCGAGTGCGGCGGGATGTTTCACAAACACGAAGTTCGCTTTTGAAGGAACAATCTCAAATCCAAGACTTTCAAGCATTTCTTCAAGGTATTCCTTGTTGTTGCGCACCATCTCCATGCAGTAGCGAAAACTTTTTACATCCCGAAGTGCCGCAAGGGCTCCTGCCTGGGCGAGTCTGTCCACGTTGTAGGAATCCTTTAGTTTGATAAGCCCGCGGATAATGTCCGGATGCGCAATCGCCAGCCCAACCCGCAGACCCGCAAGGGAATATGATTTTGAAAATGAGCGGGTGATGATGCAATTGTCGAATTCTTTTACAAAGCCTATGAGCGTTTCACCATAAAAATCCACATAGGCTTCATCGATGACGAGCAATCCTTCAAATTTTTGAAGAAATGCGCGCACCGATTTTCCATCAATACCTTTTCCTGTGGGATTGTTCGGATTGGTGACGATGGCAAGCGCATATTTTTTTTCGAGAAAAGGTTCAAAATCTACGTCCAAGGATTTTGTCAGCGGAATCCTGTCGTACTTTATCCCATGTGCTTCTGCAAGGGTATAATACAGCGAATAGGAAGGGTAGGGAAACGCGGCCCTGTCTTTCGGATCGATGAAGCCGCGGAAAAGAAGAGTGAAAATTTCATCGGAGCCATTGCCCACAAACACGTGATCGGGAGAAAAGGAATGCATATCGGCGAAGCACTCGCGTACCTGCGCGGCGGTGGGGTTTGGATAGCGCCGGAGGTTTTCATCGCATGCATTTTTTAGGGCTTCAAGCACCGATTTCGAAGGGGGAAAGGGATTTTCATTGGTGTTGAGCTTTATGAACTCTTCAAGGTTCTGCGGCTGTTCGCCGGGAATGTATTCAGCCATGTTTTTTAAATTTTTATTCCAATATTTCATGCTACCTCGCTTTTATATTCACATATTTTGAATAATCATTGCCGATGAGCTATGCCAATGAGGTCGCGTACATCGTACACACGCTCTTTGCGCATGAATGCTTCAATTCCATCGATCATTTTCACTGCCAGGGTTGGATCCGCCAGATTCATCGTGCCGATTGAAATTGCCGAGGCGCCTGCCATGAGAAATTCAATTGCATCTTCGACGCGCGCGATGCCGCCAAGGCCAATGATGGGAATTTTCACTTTTGAATAAATTTCATACACCGCACGAACCGCCATGGGCCGTATTGCCGGTCCGCTCAATCCCGCAACTCGATTGAGAAAATACGGTTTTCTTTTTTGTATATCAATTTTCATACCTAAAAATGTATTTACCGCTGAGACTGCATCAGCTCCAAGGTCTTCCGCAGCACGGGCAAATTCTCCAATATCGGTTACATTCGGGGAAAGTTTCACAATGAGGGTGCCCTTCGTCACTTTCCGTACGTTTTCAATCAGTTTTGCAAACACCGACAGATTTCTTCCAAACGCCATACCCCCTTCTTTCACATTAGGGCACGAGACGTTCAGCTCCACTGCCGCCACTCCATCGGTGTGCGAAAGCGCTTCGCACAGTGCGCAGTTTTCTCCCTCAGAATGGCCGGCAACATTTGGGATGACCGTCGCACCTAATCTTTTTAAAAAAGGAAGCTTTTCGTTCAGAAATACTTCAAGCCCCACATTCTCAAGGCCAATGGAATTGAGCATCCCCGCGGGCGTTTCTATGATTCGGTTTCCCTTGTTTCCCGCTCGCGGCTTGAGAGAAAGCCCTTTGGTGAAAATCGCCCCGAGGCGCTTAATATCGTAAAAGCGCGAAAGTTCCTCGCCGTAGCCTGCGGTGCCTGACGCGACAGTGACGGGATTTTTAAGGGTAAGAGTGTTGATGTCAACCGAAAGATTCATTGGCATAGCACGCGTTGATGCATGGAATAAGGCAAGAATTATTTTTATTAGAGTTTTACGTCCTTGAGCCAATTCTGTTCATGGAGGTGCCATTCCACTGTTTTTCGAATGCCTTCTTCGAACGATACGGTTGGTTTCCAGTCCAGCATTGTTTGTGCTTTTGATATGTCCGCCCACGTTTCCTTCATATCCGCTTTATGGAAAGGTTTTTTTTCAATGCGGGCCTTTCTGCCAATATATTTTTCCATGAGTGCAATCATCGCAAGAAGAGAAATGGGATTTTTCCCGCCTCCCAGATTTATGATTTCATAGCCTACGTGTTTCAATGCTCTCACCGTGCCTTCGGCAATGTCGTCCACGTACGTGAAATCGCGCGCTTGGCTTCCGTCACCGAAAAGCTCAATGGGCGTATCGTTGATAATCCATTGGATGAAGCGAAACGGGCTCATGTCCGGCCTGCCTGCAGGCCCATATACGGTGAAATATCGCACAACGGAAATATCTATACTGTATAGATAGTGATAGGTGTAGGCCATCACTTCAGCGGCTTTTTTCGATGCGGCATAGGGAGAGATGGGTTCATTGACGGGCAGGTCTTCAGTGAAGGGCATGGGAAGACCGGCATAGAGCGATGAGGTCGACGCCAGCACCATCTTTTTCACATTGTATTCGCGCATGAGTTCAAGAAGGTTGAGAGTCCCCATCGCATTGGTGGTCATGTACACGAATGGGTTTTCCATGCTGTAGCGCACGCCTGCCCGCGCAGCAAGGTTGATGACGGCGTCGAAATTTCCTTTATGAAAAAGTGCTTTCAGCGCATCCCGGTTTTCAATATCGCATTCAAAAAATGAAAATTTTTTAGATATTTCATTGAGCAGATCATGCCGATACGATTTCAATCGGGTGTCGTAATAGTCATTCATGTTATCGATGCCGGTGACGCAATGTCCCTGCTGTAATAGAAGTTCAGCAGTTTTATAGGCAACAAATCCTGCGGAGCCGGTAAGTAAAATGTTCATTTTTTTCATCACCTCATTGGTGTGCAACGCACATGATAGGTGTGCCTCACACAATCCTTTGAGAGTGTCAAGAAATATATGTGGTGTTGCACAGATGCGGTTTTTTTAGTAAATCATTTATGTACATTTGGAATTTATATTGACGTATTTCATAATTATTCGTATACTACATAATGGAAGTTGCTGTTTTGGTAATTGTGAAGATACCATTCATGGATTGAGGTGAGTGCGATGAAAAGATTTTTTTTAATTTTTACCATCGTTCTTTTCTTTTCTTCCTGTAAGGCGCCGTATGAACTTGTGCGTACAGGACCTGCTCAGCCGCCGCTTCCTAAAGACGCTGAAATAAAAGTCGTTCCCTGGAGCGATATCGATAAATATGAGCAAATAGCCATTGTCGATGTGGGGGAATTCACGCTCGAGAAGAGAACTAAATACGCGATGGATGCGGCCCGGGCCGCAGGGGGAGAATTTATTGCCGCAAAGCTTTCGGGGGATGCAGCAAAGGATAAACGCAGCGAATACCTAATGCAGAGTTTTGTGGTCTTGAAGAAAAAAGCGATTCAGGATATGCCCGCACCGAAAGAAACCGCAGTGATTCCAAAAGTGTCAGATGCAATGCCAGCCGACGAGAAGAAGATGATTCCGGAAGATAAGGAAGAGATTCCTGCCGAAGCTCCCGACTATTCTTCTCTGCCGCGGGCGAGTTTTCGCATGCTTCTGAAAGAAACTCCAAGCCTCAAAGGTGAAAAATTCAGAGGCTCCCTCTATCCGGTGAAGTATTTCAGGGTGCCCTCCGCACTTAAAAAGGTAACTTCAGCAGACAAACAGCTTCTGATGCTGAGCAACCAGAGCGGAAGCGCGAAGGTGCTCTTGATTCTGCCGAGAGATAAATACCACGATATGCAGAATATGATAAAAGCGAAGAAACGCCTTGATTTTATCTATTCGCCTGTTACGGTGTATCGTTCCAGATATCCTGTGCTTGAATACGTCGATACAATTAAATAATCTATCTGCGGCAGTTGCGTAGAATTTTAATCGCATATAAGGAAAGAGGGGATATTTTCCCTCTTTTTTTACTTTACTTATTATAAACCATCGGCTATTATTATTTCACGCGCGAAAAAATTTATTCCACCAAGGAGCATTGTGTGGATATACATCAAACCACATTGAGCAGCCTCTGCCGATTCACTCTTCGCGAGGAGCATCTTATTTCCGATGCCGACGTGAAACATGAAATTGCGGCGGCGTTTTCCGAAAACAGATGTTTTGAATTTTTCCCTTCGGTTGCCTTGATAGATAAAATTAAATCCGGGGCCGTAGATGCCGATCTTTCTGCCGATGTTGATGCCATCCGCAGCTCCGTTATCGACATGGCCACCGCGGGAGATGGAACGCTGAAAACACGATTTTCAAGCGACGTGCGTCTCATCGGGAGGCTCTCGTCGGCCATTCTGATTATCCATCGCGCAATTGCGGAATCACCAACACCCCCGCCCGTTGATCGGCGCTTTGTGCTCGTCAAGGAGCGGCATGGCATTCCTACTCTCTATCATGTTTCCGACCAGACCACAGTCGTTGCGCACGTGGGGCAGGGGCCTTCCTGGGCTGAAATTCCAACCATGTATTTTGGTTTGAATATTTTTGATGCCATCAGACTTGAAAATAAACGCAACGAGCACTTCCTCTACGATACCTTTAAAATCATCCTCTTAATTGAGGAACGCGCAATCCAGACCGGTTACTCCCACACGGAAGTGTTTTCTCCGGAAATTTCAAGGGCTCTGAACGCGTTCGTCGATGAAATAATTCGAATATCGACATTAAAAGAAATTGAAGTTGCCGAAATCCCCGAAATCAAACGCGTACGCCCATTTAGCGCACGCAACCGCGAGAGTTTTATTAAAATGCTCAATGCGCGCATTCCTGGCGACGAGCTGAACTTTCACTATGCCCGCAATATCAAGGCAATTGATTCTCTTGAGCGATTTGCGCGCCGCTACAAAAAGGGTGGCGACAGAAAATCATTGAAGGAAGTGGTGCGGCTTCTGGTTGCCGCTTCGGGACACGACTTGCATGAAGTGCGCAATCGCGCGAATGTCGCACTGGAAAGAATTTTCGCCCCTAAAGAGTACGACGCGCCGCTTGCCGTAAAATTCATCAATCTCAAAGTTGGTGATGAATATCGTTTTAGCTTTCCGCTGCCCTATCGCAAAAACGGCTATTTCCTTCGCATCTATCGGAACGTACTGGAAACAGGTAAACAGCTCATCCTTGAAAATGAACTTTCATATTTTGATCTTGAACTTCAGCGGGATGAAACGACAAACCAATATTTTGTCGAGTATCGCTTCGATGAATACGGCCATTTTGATTTTCTGGTATTCGAACGTAAGCGCAAACACGGCGAATGGTCCACCCTTCATGGCACATCCGGGCGCGTAAACGTCATACCCGATGTCCGGGGCGAGATCATCCTTGAAATCTTCACCGACATTCACGGCCATACCGGCATGTACTGGCACGATAAAAGCGGCCATCCCGGTCTTGTGTATAACGAAAACGGCGAGGTTATCCGGCTTGGGCGCTTTTCCGACATCACCGCGCATCTGGAGGATTTGCAATCTCGCTATCTCATTACGGCGCTGTATGTGCTGGGGATGCAAAAGCGCGGTTTTAACAGGGAAGATTGGGCGCCTGAGGCGACCTCTCCCTCACCATTTTCGCCGATGAGCTTGGTGGAACCTGAACCTTCCCTTGGGGGCGAAGAAGAATTCAGAGAATTGGTACAGCGCGCACACAAACTCGGAATAAAGATCATTGTGGATGTGGTGCCACACTTAAACCGCACAAGCAAAGAGGTGCCCGAGTCGTATGCCGTGCTCTGCTATGACCATGAGGGAAAGCTTATCACGCGCGCATCCACCGATGGGAGGTTTGGAAGCTGGAACGACGGAATGCTTCTTAACTACCGGATGTTCGAAGTCTGGGAATGGCTCACCAATTCAATACTCACGCTTATCGAGCGATTCGATATCGACGGCATCCGCTTTGATTCTGCGCATGCAGTGCCTATCATGATGAAACGGAATAATTTCCCCACTATCTGGGGCACTCCGCGCGATGACGAGTCGATGCTTCTTGGTAACATCATTGTCAATGACCGCGAATACGATCATTTCATCACCACGGGTTATTTCGACTGCGCATGCCGGGACCTGATTGCCATTCCAATCCATCATTATCTCATGCAGAATATTCAGGCGAAAATGCGCGAACGCGGCAAACAGTTCTTTATCTATCTTGCGGAATGCTATTGGGGTCACGAGCGTTTCCTTTCCCGTAGCGGCATTATTCCCTACAATTCCTCGCTTTTCAAAATTTGCGAAAATATCATGCATGGCAAGACCGATGTGCGCGAAATTTATCATTTCTACGATAATTACCTTCCTTCTGCGCTGCCGGAAGGAACGGAACTTCTTGGAATTTTAGGAAACCATGACGAGCGTCGCGCGCTTAATACTTTTGGGCATCGAGGGCTGAGGGCGGCCGTGGGGCTAACCATCATGATGAGCAACATCATCATGGATTATGAAGGAAGTGCGGAAGGCGAAGGATGGAAGGTCTTTCTGGATAATATTTATGTAAACTGGAACAGCTTTGAATATGCGGCGCATCGAAGCGTTGAACGCTTTTACCGGGACTGGTATGAATTTCATCGTGAAAATACAGGAAGAAGCTACCTGGTGTGGGCGAACAATACCATGGCTGCTGCCGCCGTGCGCTTTTCGCGCACCGGCGTGTGGCTTGCCGTGTTCAATTTTGCAGAATCAAACCAGACGGTGTCCATTCAATTCGATAATCCTAAGCTGCCGTTCAGGGATGATGATAAGATTAAAGTGATTGACCTCCTCTATTCTCCCATCACGGGTCACTATAGTTACTTCACCGGGAAAGAGTTGAAAGTCTCAAAGATCAATACGGTCGTTTCATTTACTGAAAGGGTGAAGCTTTTCAAGCTCGAGATGCTTGAACGCATGGAGGGCTATTACGATAAATTCCTCCTCGATTCTTTTTTCAGACTATGTTCGATTTCAAACCACGCGAATTTCCCCTCTAATTTTGCGTTTACGGAAATCGCGCGAAATTATTCTACACAGGAAAAGCTGGTTGAGTTCTTAAAAACAGTGCTCATTCCCCTTTTCTGGAACGAGCACCGTTGGTTTCTTGAACTTGGTCTTAAACGCGCACTGTTTCACTTATTTAATAATTCTTTAAAGGACGGAAATGAGATTCTTTCTGTTATACATCATCTTGCGACCCATGATCACCCCATCCTTCAATCACTTGGAAAATCGCTTCAGTGGCACAATGAAAGTGGGGCCCTTGTGTTTATGTCGGCAGAAGCGGAGCCGTTCTCAAAAAGCGGTGGGCTTGCCAATGTGGTCTATGAGCTTCCGCGAGAGCTTGCCGCTATGGGTGAAAACGTGTTTGTCATTACTGGATTGTACCGGAATGGCGACGAAAAATCAGTGAAGAAAATGTTTGATACAATTGCGCAATACGGCGTCACCTATACAGGAAAAAATGTTCGATTCAAAATACTGAATTACGATTATGAGGTGGGTGTACACTTTGGAATTGTGGATGGGGTGGGGTATTATCTCCTCGATCACTATGAATTTTTCGACGGCCTCTACTGGGGCGTCACGGGGCAGGAAAAAATCCGACGCCGCATTGCATTTGCACGCGCCTGCGCCGAGGTTATCTGCTCATTCGGTTTGCGCCCGCATTTCACCTTCACCAACGATGCGTATGCCGGCCTTTTCAACGGCATCGTTCGATGCGATCATGTTTATTATTCCAATCCCAATTTTCAGCGCACAACATTTTTGCACATCATTCACAACGGCGGCTGGCAGTACTTCGATTCGTATCATCGCTTCGAGAATGGTTTCGACCTCTTTTCACTGTTCAATCTGCCGCAATGGCGCGTTTCCGAATTTCTTGACCCGGTTGACGTGAACAAGCTTAATTGCATGGCCGCCGGCATTCGCATGGCAGATAGAACAATTACCGTCAGCCCGAGCTATGCGAAACAGATTGAATATGCCTGCGACGGATTGGAGCGGATTCTTTTCAATGTCATTGGCATCAGCAATGCAATAGGAAAAGATTTCAAAGAACGCATCACCCGGCGGTTTGAAAAGATAAATCTTCAGCAGAGCATGTTTCCTCTGCTTCTTGAGGAGATTAAGCGCAACAGAGAGCTTGAGAAAAAAATTATAACGCGTTTCCCCGAAATACTGAAAGGTCCCGAGAGAACAGGCGCAATCGGCGATCCCATACGTCGCGCAATTGTGGTGCGAACGCTTAATAAAATGCTCATACAGATAGAGCGCGGCTTAACCGTGGATCCCGATATTCTCATTTTCTCCATAATTCACCGCATAACAGAACAAAAAGGTTTCCAGCTTTTGCTCGAAGCTTCCGAAGGGATCTTTCGCCATTTGGGTTATCAGGCCATCATCGGGGGGGCGGTATCATCCGGAGACCGCCGTGGTGAAGAAATCGCCCATGGTTTGTATTTGCTCTCGCAGTACTACCCGAAGAGCGTGTCAGTTTCCTTCGGCTTTCAGGACATCAGCGTGCCGCTTTTCTCATCGGATATTTTCTGTATGCCGTCGATGAGCGAACCGGGCGGCATTTCACAGCTCGAGGCGTTTTCCGCCGGATGTTTAGTTGTGGCGCGTGCGACCGGTGGACTGCGCGACACGGTATTCCCCATCAGGGTTTCCGACGATTCAGTGGAAGGGAATGGCTTTCTCTTTTCCGATTATTCTGCCTGGGCGTTTTACGATGCTATGGAGCGCGCGCATGCGTTTTTCAAAGGATATGATGAAAAGATCATTGCCCACGCAAGAATGAACGCGGAAAAATCGGTGTATTTCTGGGACACGCCTGCGAAGAACTATATTAGAGAGATTTATCGGATAAAAGAAATCATTCGGGTGATCTAACCGATTATGTCGTCGCTGAAAATGGTGATAAAATCGTCAGTGCGGTAGATATTTCCACCGCACACGCCCTGGGAGCTATAGAGCGACGAGAGGTGCACCTCTTCGGTATAATCCGCCTGCGCATCCTCAATATGGATTACTGCAAAACCGCGTTCGGATGCATCGCGCGCGGTGGTTTCCACACACTGGCTTGTTGCAAGGCCGGTAAATACAATTGTGTGAATATCTTTATTTTTTAAAATTGTTTCAATACCGGTTGATGTAAAAGGGCTGAAGGTGGTTTTGTTGACGATGATGTCGTTTTTTTGAGAAGCAATTTCGTCAATTATATCAGCCATCTGTTCCCCTTCGAGCGGGTACACAGAGTAATATCCAATCATTTTCCCCCGTTGCCAGCTTTCGCGGAAAAATCTGTGGAGATCATTTCGTTCTGGATCTGTGCCGCAGAGGCGAAGGTAGATGATCGTGCCGCCCTTTTCTCGAAAGAAAGAAAGCAGGTGGGAGATATTGGGAATTACCGATTCCCTGCAGCGCTTTGAGATATACAACATGCAACCGGGCGAAAGGCTTTCAAAATAACGGTAAAAATCTGAAGCCGCATCAAGATAATATCGCTGCATATCGACGATCATGAGGCAGGTATTTATGAGTGAGTGAACAGTAATCATCATTGTTGTAATGTGAGATAGCGCGATAATTATTGTATTGAGGTAAAGCTTCATGTCAAGCGCCATTTTTATTTTCTTTATGATATTCTTTTCATAAAAAACGCTTGCCATTACAATTATTCTATCCCACCGTCTGCAAAATATTGCGAGTAATCATTCCGAAATGATAATGGTTCTATTATTATGAAAAAATTCATCGCCTACTTTGCTGAACGATCCCTCATCGTCAATATGATTACTGTTGGAGTGCTTCTTGCCGGTATCATGTTCATCTATACCGCACGACGCGAGGCATTCCCGCGTATCGACTTCGATTATGTGGTGGCAAATACTGTATATCCTGGCGCAACCCCTGAAGATGTGGAAAAGCTTATCAGCATACCAATTGAAGATCAACTTCGTGAGGTGGATGGCATTGAGGAGCTATGGTCAACCTCAATTGAATCGCGTTCAATTATTGCCGTTAAGCTCGACCCGGATGTGAAAAACCGCGATAAGGTCATCAACGATATTAAAAATGCCATCGATCGGGTAACCGATCTCCCAGCCGATGCGGAAGAACCAGTGGTCACCGAGCTTTCTACCGCGCAGCAGCCGGTCATTTCCATCGCAATAATGAACAAGAATGGGATTTCAAATGACCGGGAGGAGTTCGAACTGAGAAAATTTGCCAAGATGTTGAACGACCGAATCCTCGAACTTCAGGGAGTGGCGCGGATCGACAAACAAGGATATCGAGACCGTGAGATGATTGTGGAGGTGAATCCAGAGAGGCTTGATGAATATCAGGTGGCGATAAATGAAGTTATATTTGCGCTTGCAAAACAAAATGTAAGCTTTCCCGGGGGGGTGATTAAAAACCCGCAGGGGGAAATGCTCATCCGCACCATCGGCGAAGTCAATACACCCGAAGAAATCGGTAATGTGCTTATTCGCGCAAATGACGTGGGTAGCTGGGTGCGCGTGCGCGATGTCGCAATCGTACGCGACTCATTCGAAGAAGAAACCGTCATTAACAAAACAATGGGGACAAAATCAATCACGCTTACGGTGCTGAAAAAAGAATCAGCGGACATCATTACGGTGGTTGATCAAATTTTCCATGAGATTGAACGCTTCAAACGCATTATGCCTCAAAACTTTGAAATTGTCACCAACAACGATCTTTCCTATTTCGTGCGCCGTAGACTCAATGTGCTGCGTGGCAACGCGTTAGTAGGATTCATTCTTGTGGTTGGGACGCTTTTAATTGCACTTGGTTGGCGGATATCGCTTGTCACTGCGCTGGGACTCCCATTTGCTTTCTGCGGCACATTCATCTGGATGGCATTGCAAGGAGTGACGGTAAACCTCATGTCAATGTTTGGGCTCATTGTAGTGCTCGGGATGCTGGTAGATGATGCGATTGTAGTTTCGGAAAATGTGTACAGATATCTCGAAGAAGGCATGGGACTAAAAGATGCGGTCATAAATGGCACTGTTGAGGTTGTAGTACCAGTTGCAGGCACTATTCTCACCACAATTGCCGCATTTACGCCACTGATGTTTATGAGCGGCATCATGGGCAAATTCATGTGGACGCTTCCGGCGGTGGTTTCTGTAGCGCTTCTTTTTTCCTGGTCGGAATCCATGCTCATTTTGCCGGCGCATATTATCGATATGGAACACTTCAGAAAATCGCCATTGAAGAAGGGTCAGGAATCGACGCCTATCCTGAACTTTTTAAGGGAACGCTATATTCGTTATCTTACAATTGTTTTACACAATAAATACAAATTTTTTTGGATTGTTTTCATTTTTACGTGTCTCAGTGTCGGCCTGTATGTCTGGAAGATCAAATTTATTCTCTTCCCTGCAGCGGGCATTGAGGTGGTGGTGATAAAAGCGCAGTCGCCGGAAGGAACAAGTGTCCAGCGGATGAGCGAAAATCTGGGCATTGTAGAGCGCGAAATTGAAAAGCTCCCAAAAGAAGAGCTCGAAAGTTTTACCTCCAGCGCGGGGATTATACAGGAAAATCCAAACGATCCCGACACCAAACGTGGTTCAAAATACGGCATCATCATGGTCTATCTCACCCCGGAAGATCAGCGTAAACGAAAGGCAGATCAGATTATGGATTACATACGGGATAGGACAAAACACATTCGTGTATTTGAAAACATCGAGTTTAAATATCAGCGCCATGGGCCGCCGGTGGGTTCACCCGTTTCAGTTACCATTAAAGGGGACGATTTTGCGGTGCTGAATAACATTGCAGCAGAATACATGGCTCACTTAAAAACAATTAAAGGAATAAAGGATATTAAAACTAATTTCGAGGAAGGAAAAGACGAAATCCATATTGCCATAAACCAACACATGGCTGCTATAGCGGGCATCACGGTGCTCGATATCGCTTCCACACTTCGTTCCTATTTTGAAGGCGCAGTTGCGACAAGCATTCGTAAAACCGATGAAGAAATCGACATACGGGTGATGTTCCCTCCAGAGCTTCGCACTCGTGTGGACGATCTTCAGAAAGTAAAAATTGCAAATAAAATGGGGAGACTGGTGCCTTTCTCCATGGTTACCTCGCGATCGAAGGCGAAAGGAATTTCCATCATTAACCGCAACGGTTGGAGGCGTACGGTGAAGGTTACCGCCGATATCGATGAGAATGCGAAAAACATTACCTCTGTTGCGGTAAATCGTGAGCTTATGCAGAAATTTCGCGATATTGAGGAGCGCTATCCCGGCTATTCGGTAAACTACGAAGGCGAGTTCAAGGATACAAAAGAGTCGATTGTCGATTTGGGACGTGCATTTATTCTCGCAGTGCTTGCAATCTACATCATTCTGGTGGGTTTGTTCCGCTCACTTCTCCATCCTCTAGTCATCGTGGGTGTGATTCCACTTACGATCGTGGGGATCATCTGGACGTTTTTCTTTCATGGCCTGCCGATTTCCTTCCTGGCACTTATGGGTCTTGTGGGGCTGGTGGGTGTGGTGGTGAACGATTCAATTGTGATGGTGGAGTTTATCCGCAACGCAAGAAGTCGTGGTCTGAATTGCTTCGATGCAAGTATTGAAGCGGCGCGCACCAGACTTCGTCCAATATTTCTGACTACCATCACCACGTTCTTCGGGCTCATTCCCACAGCATACGGTATTGGCGGCAATGACCCGTTCCTCAAACCCATGGCGATTTCTATGTCGTGGGGACTTGCGTTCGGTACACTTGTGACCCTTTTCGGCACGCCGGTGCTTTACAGCATTTTCAACGACATCCGAGGGATTTTCTTCAAAGAGCGTCTGGAAACGTATGAACGGGAACCGATTTCTGAAAAAGTTGCTGATACGATTCGCTCTATTGAAGCGGCAAATGAGCAGTTTCCGAAGAGGAAAAAAAAGTTGTAGAAATCTCACTCTTTGCAAAATAATTATTCTTCGAAAAGATGGTGTATCGACTCAAGGTGGGGTCTGTTCTCCATGATGATGACCATTTCTCCAGCGCGGAGTTTTTCTTTGGCGCATCCGCCATGAAATGTTTTTCCACGCAATTCGAAATTATTGTAAAAATTTCAGAAAATGAATTGAATCAAAAGTCATTCTACCTTGCAGTGTACCGAAAAAAGATGATGTAAATCTGGAAAAATCCAATAAAATGATTGATTTTCTTTCGAACACTATTTTTCTTGTTTTTATTCCATACTCGAAATGCCGAGAGGCACCTATGGCACGCGCGCTCATTGTTGATGATTCAAAATTCATGCGAAAAATTATCACCGATACACTGGTCGGGGGGGGACATGAGGTGGTGGGCGAAGCGGATAATGGCTATGAGGCCCTCGAGTTGTACAAAAAAATCCATCCCGATTTCGTAACCATGGATATCACCATGCATGGGAAGGATGGGATGATGGCAGTTTCCGAAATTAAAAATATCGATCCAGATGCAAAAATTGTCGTGGTCTCCGCCCTGAGCGAAAAGACCCTCAAGCTCAACGATTCGGGCATCAAGGCGGACGCCTACGTGCTCAAACCGTTTGAAAAAGCAGACCTCCTGAAAAAAATAGAAGACATACTCTAAAATTTATTATTGACATTGAATGGCGCATTCAGTCACAGTCTCCATCGATTTTGACCCTTGATATCTTATCGAGAGTGGTTGAGGGACAGGCCCGTTGACGCCACGGCAACCGTCCGCGCACGCGGAAAATGGTGCCAATTCCTGCGGAGGATTCGCCTCCGGGAGATGAGATGGCTGCACAAAAACCGCTATCTCCCCATTTTTTCGATATTTTTGTGGGGATACTCATGAACGACATTGTGGTACCTTCCGCCGATTCGGTGGGCATTGTAAGCACAAAATACTTTACGTTTGCACAGCCGCCCCATTCACTTACCCTTGTGTCAGGTAAAACGCTTTCCCCCGTCACGCTTGCGTACGAAACGTATGGCACGTTGAACGAAAAAAAGACGAATGCCATTCTCATTTTGCATGCGCTTTCAGGAACTGCTCACGCGGCGGGCTATCATTCGCCATACGATCGCGATGCCGGATGGTGGGATGATTACATTGGACCAGGCAAAGCGTTTGATACCGAAAATTATTTTGTGATCTGTGCAAACGTCATTGGTGGCTGTAACGGCTCAACCGGCCCATCGTCGATCAACCCTGAAACAGGAAAAGAATACGCCCTTGACTTTCCCATCATCACCATACAGGATATGGTGCATGCCCAGCGCCATCTAATAGACCATTTGGGAATTGAACGATTGCTTGCGGTGTGTGGCGGGTCGATGGGAGGCATGCAGGCGCTTCAGTGGGCAATATCGTATCCAGATAGAGTCAAATCGGCCATCCCTATAGCCACCGCCGCATCGCTTTCAGCACAGGGAATTGCCTTTAATGAAGTGGGTCGACAGGCCATCTTCCGCGATCCTGATTTTAACAACGGTAATTACTATCGT
The DNA here is from genome assembly GCA_020721925.1 of Leptospira biflexa. Classification (GTDB taxonomy): domain Bacteria; phylum Spirochaetota; class UBA4802; order UBA4802; family JAGODF01; genus DYLV01. Next base: position 6,621 of record DYLV01000009.1, on the reverse strand, counting down.
GAAAACCCCCCTGCTTCGGGGCTTTCTCTGGCGCGCATGATTGCGCACATCACCTATCTGAGTGAAAAAAGCATGCACGAGAAATTTGGGCGGAAGCTTCAAAACAGCGAGCTTTTCAGCTTCAGATTCGATACCGAATTCGAGGTGGAATCGTATCTGCATCACAAGGGTCTAAAATTCGTTGAACGGTTTGATGCGAACTCGTATCTGTACATAACCAAGGCAATCGATTATTTCGATTTGAAAGCCGAATACGGCGGGAAACTCACCGCCGCGTTTGAAAATGTGAAGGCTGATTTCCTCGTCATTGGTTTCACAACCGACTGGCTCTATCCTACGACACAATCGCGAGAAATCGTAAATGCTCTGCGCGTGGCGGGGAAAAATGTCGCTTACACAGAAATTGAGACCGATTATGGGCACGACGCGTTTCTGCTTCCGAATGAACGCATGGAGCGGGATATCGCGAACTTTCTGAAACGTGAACTGGAAAAAGCGAATAAAGAAGCGAGATAATCTCTCGCAGGAGATAAAATCTAATTGGAAACATCAATAATACATACAATCGCATATGATCTCATTATGGACGAAATACCCGAAGGCGCACGCGTACTGGATCTCGGCTGTGGCGACGGAAGCCTGCTTGCCCGGCTTCAGAAATTAAAACAGATCGATGGGTATGGTGTGGAGATTTCTCCAGAAGGCGTGAGCGCCTGTGTTGAAAAAGGCCTGTATGTGTATCAGGGCGATATTGACGATGGCCTTTCAGATTATCGCGGGAATTCGTTTGATTACGTGATTCTCAATCAGACGCTTCATTATACCAAAAGGCCGAAATTTGTTCTTGCGGAGACCATGCGGATCTGCCGCAACGCAATTGTGAGCTTTCCCAATTTGGGCTATTGGAAAAAACGCCTTCATATTCTTTTTAAAGGATCAATGCCGGGGAATTATTCTGCTGAGCAGGAATTGTTCAATTCTGCGACGATGCATCATATTTCCATTGAAGATTTCAGGCATTACTGCGATTTGAACGAATATCCGATAAAAAAAGAACGCCATTTTTCTCGCAAAGGCACTTCTTCACAATCGAAACCCGTGCGTTTGTTTCCTAATTTTTTCGCGGAGTTCGCCTTTTTTGTTCTTGATGGCGAGAAATTCACCGAGTAGAATGTATGATGTTGGTTAAGTAAGGATTGGATGCCATGAATATTGTAGAATTTACCAGGCCCGCTTTTGTGAAGAAACTCAAGTCGAAGAATAAATATAAGGCGATTGAAGAGCTCGCCCGTACGTTTGATGGAAGTGGCCTTGTGGACGATATCGATTCCGTTATAAAAGCGCTTGAGGAAAGAGAAAACATCATGAGCACCGGCATCGGTTACGGCATCGCAATTCCTCATGCGCGATTGGCATCAATAAAAAACATGGTATTTGCCGTTGGAATATCAAAAAAAGGCATTGAGTACGATTCCATCGACAACAACCCCGTGCATCTGATTATTTTGGTGCTTGCGGGGGAGAAACAGCATAAAGAGTATTTGAAACTCCTTTCGAGCATAATGACCGTTCTGAAAAAGGAAAAGATGAAAGAGCGCCTTATCGCATCGGAAAGCGACGAAGAGGTGATTGAAATTCTCGGCAAATCATGATAACTCCTATTTCGCCCTTCCCTGTCATATACGTCATTGAAAATAATTGGACAAAAATATTCATTTCGAAAATCCTTGACGCACAGATGCCCATGTCGGTATAGAATGGGTTTTGCAAAGAATTATCCAATCTTTGTGGAGATTTACCATGGCGGAACTCGAATACAACTTTAAAGAAATAGAAAAAAAATGGCAACAGCGGTGGGTGCAAAAAGACGTTTTTAAAACAAAGCGCAACACCAACAAGCAAAAATACTATCTTCTTGAAATGTTTCCCTACCCCTCCGGACGGCTCCATATGGGCCATGTCCGCAACTACACAATAGGGGATCTGATGGCCCGATTTATGACCATGAGGGGGTTCAATGTGCTCCATCCCATGGGCTGGGACTCGTTCGGGCTTCCCGCTGAAAACGCGGCAATTCAGCACAATATTCCTCCCTACAGGTGGACTACCGATAACATCAACCACATGAAAAGCCAATTCGCCAGGCTCGGTTTCTCCTACGACTGGTCGCGCGAAGTTGCAACCTACAAGCCCGAATATTATAAATGGAATCAGTGGGTTTTCGTGAAAATGTTCGAGAAGGGCCTCGCCTATCGCAAAAACGCGCCAGTGAACTGGTGTCCGCAGTGTGCTACGGTGCTTGCGAACGAACAGGTCGAAGACGGCCAGTGCTGGCGCTGCAAGTCTGAAGTGACCCAAAAGGAACTTAACCAGTGGTTTTTTAAAATAACCGCATACGCCGAAGACCTTCTTAAAGGGCATGAACAGCTGAAAGATGGATGGCCCGAACGCGTTCTGACCATGCAGAGAAACTGGATTGGGAAATCACATGGCCTCACCATTAACTTTAAACTTGAAAGTGGAGAAGATTTTCCCATCTACACAACTCGTCCCGATACCGTGTATGGCGTTACCTATATGGTCATTGCGCCGGAGCATCCCTTCCTTGAAAGGATTACCGATCCCAAAGTGAAGGACTTCATCGCCCGCATGAAAAAGCAGTCCCTCATCGACCGCCTTGCTGAAGACAAGGAAAAAGAAGGCATCGATACCGGCATCAAGATCATCAATCCCTTTAACGGCGATAAAGTGCCCCTGTACGTGGGGAATTTCGTGCTTATGGAATATGGCACGGGCATGATCATGAGCGTCCCCGCGCACGATAGCCGCGATTTCGCTTTCGCGAAAAAGTACGGCATTCCCATCAAACTCGTGATTGACAACCCGGCCTCCCCTATTGACGTCAATGCCATGGTCGACGCATATATTGATGACGGCATAAATGTGAATTCCGGCCCATTCAGCGGTCTTTCAAATCGGGAAGCCATGGAGAAAATTTCCGACTATGCCGAGAAAAAGGGCATCGGCAAACGGACGGTAAACTACCGCATCAAAGACTGGCTTATTTCGCGCCAGCGCTACTGGGGCTGTCCCATCCCCGCGGTCTATTGCGATACATGCGGGATTCAGATGGTTCCCGAAAACGAACTGCCCGTGGTGCTTCCTATCGATGTAGATTTCCATGGAAGCTCGCAATCGCCTCTTGCCTCAATGGAGAGTTTCATCCACACCAGGTGTCCTAAATGCGGCAAAATAGCGCGCAGGGAAACCGACACCATGGATACCTTCGTTGATTCATCCTGGTATTTCGCGAAGTTCGCCTCGCCGCATGCAAAAGATATGTTCGACAATGAAGTCAACTACTGGATGCCCGTTGATCAGTACATTGGCGGGATTGAACATGCGGTTCTGCATCTTCTGTACGCGCGTTTTTTCAACATGGTGCTCCACGATCTGGGCCTGATTCAGGCGAAGGAACCTTTTACCCGTCTTCTTACGCAGGGGATGGTCATCAAGGATGGCGCGAAGATGAGCAAATCGCTCGGCAATGTGGTCGATCCCGATGAGATCATCGATAAATTTGGCGCCGATACTGTGAGGATGTTCATGCTTTTTGCCTCTCCGCCCGACAAAGACCTCGATTGGTCGGAGAAAGGCGTTGAGGGCTGCTATCGATTCATAGGCCGCGTGTGGCGAATGGTGGTGAAATACCGCGACCTCGTGACAGATGAAAAAATCGAACACGAGAAGCTCACCCCGGCGCTTAAATCGCTGCGTGGGGAATTGCACCGCGCGGTGAAGGCGGTTACCAAAGATATTTCTGAACGGCTGCAATACAACACCGCTATCGCGCGTATGATGGAATTGGTCAATGCTGTCTATCAGTGCGATGAAAAAGAGATTAACTCGGCTCAGGGGTGCGCGGTCATCACAGAAGTGTTATACAAACTAATTCCCATGCTCAATGTGTTCACTCCGCACGTTGCGGAGGAGCTCTGGGAGATGATCGGAGGGAAAGGGTTCATATACGATCAGTTGTGGCCGAATTTCGATGATGCGCTCACCGCGAAAGAAGAAATTGAAATTGTTTTTCAGGTCAATGGAAAAATACGTGCAAAAGTGCAGGTGCCTTCTTCCATAACGAAAGAAGAAATGGAACAGATGGCGCTTTCAGATCCGAAAATCAGCGGGATTGTGTCGAGCAAAGAGATTGTAAAAAAAATCGTTATTCCGGGAAAGCTGGTGAATATCGTTATTAGGGGGTAGGGATATGGAAGACCAATATCACAGCACCGAGACGCGACGTGAATTTCTGAAAAAAACTGCTCTTCTTGCAGGCGCTATTGTGCTGCCGGAATTTTCGAACGGCTGTGCAAGCCTTTCGCAGATCGACCGCCTTTCAATCGATTATGAAAAAGACATTGTTCTTAATAACTGCAATTTAATCGATCCCAAAAACGGTACGATTCGCTCAGGCGCATCGCTGCGAATTTCCCATGGTAAAGTCATTGGGATTGGAAACAGAATCGAAGCGGCTTCGCAAAATTTCGATGTCTTCGAGCTCGATGGAAGATATGTCATTCCGGGACTCATCAACGCCCACTGCCATTCCACAATGACCGGTGCGGCTTCATTCAACCCATTCAATGTGATGGCCTATCTTCGGCAGATGAAGAGAAACTACATGTTAGCAATTCAATCCGGAGAAACCACTATCCGAGACATGGGTGCGCTTCCGAACGTACTGCACAATCACATCGACGAAATTCAGAGCGGATCTTTGATAGGCCCAAGGGTTTTCCATTGCAATGCAATTATGAACATCGATGGGGGTCATCCCGATATCCGTCCCTCGGATGTTTCCTTTTTCGGGAATACCACTACGTTTTTTACCGGCAACATCACCGTAAATTTTAAAAATACTCCGGAACTTCGCGAAAAGCTGAGAGAAAACTCCGACCGCGGGGCATCATTTATCAAACTCACCGTGGACAATCGCTCGCTTATCTGCGGCAGGGGAGAAATTCCCATGTATTCGAGAGAACATCTGCGGGAAATATTCAATTTTGCAGAAAGCCGCAACCTGCCGGTGAGCTGTCATAATCACATGAAATATGGTTTTGACCGCATAATCGATTATCCCATACATTCACTCGAGCACATTATATTCGATGAATTTCTGACGGATGATGATGTCGAAAATATTTCCCGGAAAAATGTATCAATCATTCCAACGTTCATTGTTGCTCAATGTCTTGCGTTCAATGAAGTGTTCAATGAAATTCCTGAAGAATACAACACGGAATTCATTCACAACGAAATGCGCATTAAATATGAATACCTCCGCACCACGGCGGTGCAGTATTGCGAGGAAGCGATTCACACGGACAATATGCAGCACTTGAACCTGTACCGCGCCATGAATTGCAGAGAGCTGATTAGCAGAAGAATCTTTCTCCCCAATCCTGTTCTCTATTTTGGCATGATGAAATACGGCCTTGCGAATCTTCTCAAGATGCGGCAGGCGGGCATCACAATCGGATGCGGAACCGATGCGGGTGTGCCGTATGACTATTTTGGCACGCTCTGGCGTGAGATGGAGATGCTGCACCGTGCAGGGTTTTCAAAGCAGGAAGTGCTCCGGTGTGCCACCGTAAACAACGCGAAAATTTTAGGCATGGAAGGCCGTCTCGGAGTTTTAGAGGCAGGTGCCTACGCGGATGCGGTGGTGCTTCGCGACAATCCCTTTGATAGAATCGAAGCGTATAGAGAACCATCGCTCGTATTTAAAGGAGGAAAGCTCCTGCATGCAAGGGCGAATATGGTGCGGGAAAGAAACACGCTGCGGTTCGCGTGATTCCATATTGGTTGTGTATTCCTAAAGTCCTTTCGTCATTACCGTTTCTTCGAGTTCAATGGTGATATGAGACAGTTTTTGCGATAATTCCGTCAATTCCTGCGATCCGAAAAGTATAAGGTTGCAATTTCCGACCAAGGTTTCAATTCGACTCTTTATTTCACCTGTTATCTCTGTTTGCTTTTGCGAGGATGTTCCTATACTTACACTGAATTCACTCAACTGTTTGACGCGATCATCAAGTTCGAAAGAAGCTGAATTCAGCTTTTCTATTATAGAAAACATATTGCTTAGATAATTCTGGGCCGACCTGATGCTTTCAATTATCATATTAAACGATTGAACTGATTTTTGAATATACTGCTGACCACTTTTTACGTCTTCAATATTCTTTTGAAGGTGTTTAGAAATTTCCACTGACTGGCGGCTTGTTGCATCTGCAAGTTTTGAAATTTCATCAGCGACTACTGCAAATCCGCGGCCGTATTCGCCGGCGCGCGCTGCTTCGATTGCCGCATTCAGAGAAAGGAGATTTATCTTATCGGTTATGTCATTGATTATTAAAAGAAAATCTTGAATTGATTTCGTTCCTTCAGCAATTACCTCAATTCTTTTCATCGATTCTTGAATGTCTAACGTAGATTCCATGGATCTTTGATTTATGGTTGAGGCAAGTGATTGGATATTATGAGAAAGCGATGCTGCGCTGTCGTGCCATTCACGAAGGTTGAGAACATGATTTTTTAATTCTTCTGTCATTTCAA
>DYLV01000264.1 GCA_020721925.1 Leptospira biflexa | reverse complement strand
ATGTCATTATGGATCAGTGGCATTTTCGTTTGAATCAACCCCGGCCGGATAAACCTGTGGTTCAGGCGCCAGTGGTTCAGCAGGATGTCGTTATCTTCCAGAGTTCGGCGTTTAGCGGCGTGGACTCCCTGATGACCAGCCGCATTCAGATCGGTTTCGATTCAACATTTACAAGCACGCTGATCGATACCATGGTCAACTGGAGAAATGTGTACGAAGATGACGCCGCCTTTAATCCCATCGATAAGAATGAGGGATTGGATTTAACGGTTTTTTCATTCCGGAAATCGCGATTCGTGCCGGATCAAACCTATTACTACCGCGTGCGTTATCGCGATCACAATCTAAAATGGAGTGACTGGTCAGACGAAAAGCCATTCCAGATTGTGACCTCAGTCGATGAGGGGAAGGCAGCGGAAATTCCCGACAGCTATGAGCTGGGGCAGAATTATCCCAATCCTTTCAATCCCTCGACCATCATAACTTATCAGATGCCGGGGAGCGGGCACGTCACCATCAAAGTCTATAATGCGCTCGGACAAGAAGTGGCAACTCTGGTAAATGAAGAAAAGCCGGCGGGAAGATATCAGGTGGAATTCAACACCGTAAGCTTGAGCAGCGGCATTTATTTTTATGAAATGCGCAGCGGCGAATTTACGGAGATCAAAAAATGTAGTCTTATGAAATAAGGTGTTTATCAATTCACCTATACAACAAAACTTAGAAAAAAATTCTAAAAGTTTTATGGCAAAATAATTCAATGGCAAAATGATTTGAGCGTGAAGCAAATCGTGGGAGCGACAAAACATGCTTCGACTTCGCTCAGCATGAAACAGCCGCAAACTTCACCCTGAGCGGAGTCGAAGGGTGAATAGATAATCTACATAAGTATAAGTAAAGGCAATTCCCATGATTTGCTATACACTCAAATGATTTTGCCCAACTTTTTTTGATTTGAGGAATTGAAAGAATGAAAGACGCTTATTACCGCGTAAGAAAAAATACGTTCCTGCTTTTTTTATTGCCAGTCCTTCTCTTGCACTCAGGAAGCAGTGCGCAGACCGTTGAACAACGAATTGACAGTCTTCTTCGTCAAA
>DYLV01000149.1 GCA_020721925.1 Leptospira biflexa | reverse complement strand
CGCGGAAGTTTTTCCGGCGGTCTATTTCGCTGGTGATGGCGATTGCGGTGTACACCTATCTTGCCGAAATCGTGGAGAAGATACTGCAAAAAGACTATGCGGCATTACATGCGGATAATTACCCGTTCGAATGCTATGCAATTATGGGAAAATGTATAGAAAATATCCCGACATGGCGCATCTGGTGGGGAGTACCGCCGGATTTGGAACTACTGCTCACAAAATAAACCACAACAAAAATAAAAATACATCCATCATCTTCCTCATCGCGCAGATGAGAGGTGTACTACTTTTTGCTTTCGCTTATTATGGTAAAGAATTATCGCATATTTATTTATATGTAAACCCTTACACTGTTTATATGATGTGCCTTTGTGGGTATAGTCTATAGGTAAAGACCGCTTTCTTTTTTATTACCAAAATGTTGAAGAAGGTTTTTGGATGTGCCTTAAAATATTATCACTCTGTGGAATAGCTTGACCAATGGTTAATTACATTACAATAAAATTCACTATGTGCCGTATCACATATACCTGAATCAGTATGTTGCAAGTTAAATAATAACTTTCCTCCGGCACTTCTCGAATAGTACGGTCTTCAGCAGTCAACGCGACAAGAGACTACATCTTCCTTTAAATTTAAAACCTTGGTATTTTCCGCGCACAATGTAATCCGTACGACAACTTCAGACGCTTGCCAAAGTCCCGATAGTTTGCCTGCACATCATCGTAAAATTTTATCACACAATCAAAATATTTCCCGATAGCCAGCGCAATTTCACGCGTACCACACGTATGAGGTTAACCACTCTGCAGTGTCGATATTTTTATATGATGTGCATCCTGCAATTTTTTTGGATGGCAAAGCATTGCAGCTTTCAAAAACTAAGCCACTTCTCAACATACACCGGCAATAAGGCACATTCGCTATCTGCACTGTTCCGACGGCACGTTTTCCGCGGAAGCGCACCGAGCTACTGTATCCCCGCCTTATTGCACCCGTCGACAAGGCTGGTATTCACGTGTACCACGGCTTGTTTAATGATGTAAACTCATGGTCTTCGGCGATTGCCGGCTCGCTTTCTTTTGATAAAAAATCGGTAGCTCCGTTTTTATGGATCATGACATTGCTCCTCTTCTGTGAAGTACCGCACTGGAATTTTTCTAAAAAAAATGAATATGTCCCTTTTTTGTAAAACACTTTGCGCATCAGCTTTTCCGTATGCTTTCCAGTACGGTTGCCTCGTAAGGAAAAAGCTTTTCAAAAGAGTGGAATTGTTCTCCGCTTTTTCTGTGCGTTGATACCAGCACACGCCAGATTCCCGACGCGTTGAAGCTATATTTTTTTTCCGAATTTTCAAAATTGAGAAACACGCAGCTCTCTTCTTTTCGTGCGCTTCTCATGTACGAGAGCACTCCCGGCGTTATATCGTTGAACATGAGGTCACCCATCCGAAGAGCTTCTCGTTCTTTTCTCAAGGCAATCAGATCTCTGTAAAAATTCAATAGCGAGCCATTCGCATTAAGCTGGCATTCCACATTTTTTTCGCGATAATCGTCCGCAAGGGGAAGCCATGGTTCGCTCTTTGAAAAGCCTGCATATTCTTCATTGCTCCACTGCATGGGCGTTCGCTCCCCATCGCGCCCGGGATTAAACGGCCAATAGCGCTTGCCCACCGGATCCTGTATGCGGGATTTAGGAATGCGCACGTTTTTCATGCCGATCTCCTCGCCATAGTAGAGGAACGGCGTGCCGCGCATGGTCACAAGGAGCATTGCAAGCACAAATGCCCGCTTTTCGGCATCATCACCCCTGCCATAGCGCGTGAAGCTTCGTACCTGATCGTGGTTGGAAAACACTGTACAGGGCCAACCCTCTTTCGGAATAGATCCATGGTATGCTTCAATTCTTTTTTTGAAAAGACTCGAATCCCATTTATTGTTCATGAAAGAAAAGTCGAATGCAAGATGAAGCGCATCGGTTCCATCGCCAAGATATTGCGCCGCAAGCGCGGGATGTGGCTTTTCCGCCACCACCTCCCCCACCATCATGCGCGCATCGTATTCATCGAGAAGTGCGCGCCACGCCTGCAATAATTCCGTAAGCTCGGGCCGGTCGCGATCGTATATATGTTTCTGCAAATCGTAGGGGCGCGGATATTTGCCTATGCCGAAAGGATTCGACCTAAAAAGGTTATCCTTAATGAAAAAATTCACCACATCAAGGCGAAAGCCGTCGATTCCCTTCTCAAGCCAGAAGCGTATTTCAGCAAACATTGCTTTTTTCAGATCCGGATTTCTCCAGTTGACATCGGGCTGTTCTTTTAAAAACGAATGAAGATAGTACTGACCGGTTTTCTCATCCCATTCCCATGCCCTGCCGCCAAAATACGCCATCCAGTTATTTGGATATTCCCCTTTTTTATCGCCGCGCCAGATGTACCAATCGCGCATGGGATTGTTCCGCGAAGAGCGCGACTCAATAAACCACGGATGCAAATGCGAGGTGTGATTCATCACCAGATCCATTATCACCCGAATCTTCCGGCGGTGCGCTTCTTTTATGAGACGCTCAAAGTCTTTCATCGTCCCGAAGACCGGATCAATTGCCCTATAATCGCTCACATCATAGCCGAAGTCAAACATTGGGGAAGCGTTTATTGGTGAAAGCCAGATGCCCGCAATGCCGAGATCCTGAAGATAGTTTAGCTTTTCAATGATGCCCGCAATATCGCCCACGCCATCACCATTTGAATCTTTAAAACTTCGCGGATAAATCTGATAGATAACCCCCTCTTTCCACCAGAGACTTTCCATTTCCTTCTGCGCCATTTTCATATCCCTCTCGTGTGAGTGTGACTTTCATGTTAACTGCGGCGAAAGGATTGTCAACCATTATCTTTGCAGTTTCTCACAATTGCACATGCAATATTTTGCTAATAGCGCTTGACATTGCCGCATCATTACTGCAATTTTTTCCGCACGGTACCGTGACCAATTGTAGCATGGGCATCTCTCAGCACTGCTTTCATCGTTCTAAATGACATATTCTAAATGACATAAAAGAAAGCGGTTTTTATATTTTGTGCCCGGAAGGGAACAAATGATACGATAGATTTTTAGAGGTTCACATATTTTTTCTGAGGTGCCATCATGAAAGCAATCTACCAGCGCCGAAGCATTCGCAAATTTACGAAAGATCCCATCGAAAATACACTTTTGATGGAATGCATCAAAGCGGGCATGAACGCACCCTCGGCGGGCAATCAGATGCCGTGGGAATTTATTGTGATAGACCAGCGTGAACTTCTTAACGCAATCATGAACATTCATCCCCATTCTGCAATGCTTTCCACTGCGACGGTGGCGGTGCTCATTGGCGGCGATCTTTCAAAAGAAACCCGGCAGGGCTACTGGATGCAGGATTGCGCCGCATGCACGCAAAATATCCTTCTCGCCGCGACATCGCTGGGGCTTGCGACCGTGTGGCTTGGCGTCTATCCACGGCAGGACCGCGTGGAAGGATTGCGGAAACTTTTTCACCTCCCCGAACACATCATTCCCTTTTCGCTTGTTCCCATAGGGCATGCGGCTGAGGAAAAAGCACCGAACGACAAGTTTTTCCCCGAGCGCATTCATCGAAACGGGTGGTAGGAACGAAGTCTCACTCGATTCTTCGTTCCTCACCATTGCAAAACAGCCTGATGCCATTGCCGTCGCGAAGAGCAACGAGCCCATCCAGATATGCGGGCGTACCCGCTTCCTCGTGGCGGATGCCGAAATAGTACTCCCGCAGGCACATTACATTCCAGTCATGCGACACATTGACATACGACGCATCGCTCCTTTCAAGCTGCCTGCGTAAAATTGACACCTGCACTTGTGCAGAACGATGAAGCGGGGTGATGAGACTTTCCGGCAGCGCTCCATCAAACCAGGCGCGCACAAAACCATTGAAGCCGCGCATATCGATTTCCGCAGTGATATCTGTCCAGCTTCCGGCAATATAGGGCCCGCCGAGTTCCACAAGATAGCCGGCGATTTCTGCCGACCCGGCGCCTGCAATGATGCCTTCGGCAATTTTCTCGGCTGTCTGGCGGCAGCGCTCCACAGGGCTGTGATGTATGATGATGTTTCCAAAGGGAGCAAGTTTTTCTCCAAGTGCAACCGCTTCCTGCTTCCCCTTTTCGGTGAGAAGCGCCTCCAGCGCGCGTGCGGTTTCCACAATATGCTCACGCTCTCCATGACGGATGATGATTGAGAAGCGAGTGCCGGTTGCTAAATCTGGAAGTTCAATCATGTTCACCTTCACGAAATACATATTCAACGACACCTTCCCGGCGCGTACGCAATGATACAGGCGGGATTCACAATTGATGTTATGTTACCGCCCTACAATTCTTTCAAAATTGCCGCCTAAATTGTTTCCTTCATTTTTCGTGAATGAAACGAAACAATTTCTCAATACGGCGTTTAATGAACGAAAAATCGAATTTTCCGTCTTTTGCGCGAAACCCATACAATCCATCAGTGCCGAAAAGATAGCGGTCAGCACCAAAATATGCTCCCATCGCAGGGTACAACATCACACTGCGATGAAAACACAAAACTCCGGATATACCCAGAGCATTTTTAATTCTTTCGGAGCTAATGGGAGTTGACCCCACACCCTCTTGAGTGCAGATTGGAATCTGCTGCTGACATCTGTGCGCTTCTTTGTGTATCAGCGTGCGTTTTTCCCGGGAAAAGTCAAGGGTTTTTGTATCGACGTCTATGAGAAGAAGACGAACCATGAAATCATTGCCTGGGCAAACCTGGCCATCGGCTGCACAGGCATGTTTCTGGCGATGCCCATCACTGCGCTTATCATCGTGGAGTTTCACGGGAGAAAAAAGGGTGGATGAATATCCACCCGATCCCCGCTCTTTCGAATATCATACCAAAAAATTGTTGGGAATTTTTGCTTGCAATACGCAACGTTGCCCATTACATGTCCAAATCCGTATGAAACTGTTTTCCTCTATGAATCCACGGCGAATTTACGCAATTGAAGAACGAAAAGAAACAGCCCGACGTATACCCAGAAAAGCGGCCATGCAATCCCGGCGAGGTCCTGAAAAAGAAGTATCTCGAGCCCATGGGAATGACCCAGCAGGAGCTCGCAGATATGCTGGACATCACCCGGGTGCGGATCAACGAGGTGCTGCTGGGGAAGCGTGCCATCACCCCAGACACTGCCATCCGGCTTGCCCGCTTATTCGACACCACGGTCAAATTCTGGCTCGGTATGCAGAACGGCCTCGACCTCTGGAAAGCGAAAAAACAATGAGGAGGAATACCACAAGATTACTCCGTTAAAAGAGATAAAGAAGGGATAAGACTTGTCGCGATACTGACTTCTCGCGCACCGGGGGTACCTGCTTCGACTCCGCTCAGCAGGGCGCCTTCGGAGGGGCTTATTAAGGGGCTTCGCCTCTTAATAAGCACATTAAATAACGAGTTAAGCAATAAGTTTAATGTTACACTGATTTAATCAAGAGGTATGCGATGGATTTAAAGATGAAAGACGTCATTGATCTGTTCGAAGTTCCGGAAAAAACCATTATGCAGTGGATCAATGAAAAGAAGATGCCGTCATACAAGATCAAGAACCAGTACTATTTCAACAAGGCCGAAGTGAACGAGTGGATACTGAGAAATGACATCGCCGTATCGGACAAAATACTGAACCTCGCTTTGACGAACAGGCCGGTCTCGCTCATCGACCTGATCAAAAAGGGGGACGTTCATTACGGGATTATGGGAAAGACCGTCCAGGAAGTCATAGACAACGTGGTGGACACGATCCCCATACCTAAAAGCACGGACACGGATACCGTCCGCGCTTCTTTGCTTCAGAGGGAGAAGATGATGACCACGGCAGTCGGTAAGGGCATCGCCCTGCCGCATCCCCGGAATCCCATTATCTCGGATATTGATGACGAGTCCGTATCCATCTGCTTTCTTCGGGATGATGTCGATTACAGCGCGCTCGACAAGCTACCGGTGCGGGTGCTATTCGTGATCATCTCCTCGAATGCCAAGCGTCACCTTGAAATCCTTTCCAAGATATCCTTTCTCTGCAAGCAGGAGGATTTTCTTAAAATGCTCAAGGACAAGCCGCAGAAAGAAGTGTTCCTCTATTACATCGAGAGAGTTGAAAAAGTCTGGGGGGGCGAGATAAGCCATGGACATGATGCATCTTTTTATTATCGGTATCGGCATCATCCTCGCCGGCGGGCTGGTTTCAATTCCCCTGCCCGAAAGAATAAAAAGCTGGGCGGTTGCCCTCTTTACCGGCTGCGGCGCAGCGCTTGTCGCCTATGTCTCCCTCGCGGTTCTTTTCGCGCAGGAGCCGGTGTCTGCGGAATACCTCCTTTCGTATCCAACAGGAATGGTCACCCTGGTGATCGACAAGCTCGCGGCGTTTTTTACCCTGGTCATCGCCGTAATGAGTTTCATCGGGACGGTGTACGCCATCGGCTACATGAAGCCCTATTGCGGCAAGAAGACCACGATGACCTCGCATTTTTTCTTCCTGGCGGTCCTCGTCGCGTCGATGCTTTCGGTAACTGTGGTGCAAAACGTGGTCGCCTTCCTGATCGTATGGGAGATCATGTCGCTCTCCTCGTTCTTCCTGGTGGCGTTTGAAAACGAGCGGGAAGAGGTATATCAGGCATCCATAAATTACCTCATCGCCATGCACGTGGGCGTGCTCTTCCTCATGGGCGGGTTCCTCGTCGCTGCGATGAAATCCGGCAGCTTCGATTTCGCGTCCTTCGCGGCAGTGTTCGAGGGAAACCGCGCCGTCGCCAACCTGGTCTTCGTGCTGCTGTTCATCGGGTTCGGCACCAAGGCGGGCTTCGTCCCCTTCCACACCTGACTCCCC
>DYLV01000148.1 GCA_020721925.1 Leptospira biflexa | reverse complement strand
TCAAGAAAGTATTGGATGAACAGGATGTTAAATATGTGGATGCGGGTTTCCAGGGTCTCGAAGGTCGTCCTAACTATATTGATGTGAAAGACACCGTGAAAGATGGAAAAACCTATACCTTTTTGAAGGTTGGCATTCGCACCCCTGAAAATGAACAGCTTTATCTTTCGGTTCCTTACAACTCACAGGTTGCTGAACGGATGATTTGCAAATTCGCCGGTGAAACCGAAGATGGCGTAAGACCTTTTGGTCATAATGTCAAACTGAATGTGATTATTGGTGAACCTACGGTAAAGGTTATTAATGGTGAAGAAAAGTCATTCATCAATCGCAATGTCGGATTGCAAATCATCGGTGAAAATGGTGAAAAGGCAACCGTCAAACCGGTTCCTGTTTATGAAAAAGGCGAATATGAAAAGATTCGTGATGATATGATGAAGGAGTTTGGCGGAAAGGAAAAAATGGTCAAGGCCGGTATGGAAGATGACCGTGAAGAACGTCTCCGGAATATCTTGAAATTGGCGAAAGACCATCTTGAAGAAAGCAACCAGGAATGGCGTGATGCGCACCCGAAGGAAGATCAGGATGATGCACATGACATGTTGCCCAATGCGGATGCTGAACAGGCCGATACCGCTCCATCTGCCGAAGATTTCGACGACGATATTCCGTTTTGAATCTTCCGTCCATGGCGCACTAACTCATCGGTGCGCTTAGATCATCAAGAGGTCCGCTTTGTTTTGTCGGGCCTTTTTTGTGTTTGTTCGTCATGAAAAAATCTATACAATAATAAATGATCATTCTTATAAGGATGTCAGTTATGCGTATTCCTGACTTTTCAAGTATTCAAAGTGCTGTTTTCCCGATTGATTTGACATGGAAGGATCACCAGCTATATATTAATGACAAGACCGTAGAAGAATGGCTATCCAGTCAAGGCGGCGTGCAAATCGCTCAACTGCCTAAAGTCTGGGTTCCATTAACACTATTGAGGTCTGGATATACTTTGTATGAAGGTGAAAATCATGAGCGCAACGATGCAGGAAAAGTCAACACAACAAACGTCGAAAACGATTCCGAATTGGGGGCAGCACAGAGATTTCCAGATGGCGGAATCAGCGATACCGGAAGAAACGTTGACGGTAGTAACGCCAGACCTGAAAAGGATGATGGAGATCGACGCGTTACAGGAAGAAATGACGCAGATTCTTTCGGAGGACGAGGAAGATTAAGCGAAAACACGCTTTCTGATGACGCTTCAAAGCGTGATGCGGCTGATTCTGAAAATCAGATATCTGGACAAGAAACTTTTTCTCCCGTTTCACCGGAAACACATCAAAATGAAAACCCAGAAACACTTGTTGATTCGTCAGAAAATCCAGTTGCGGAAAATTTACCCCCTGATAATGCAGCAGGTGAACCTGGCCTCATTGATGGTCAAAATGATTCATCAAAACGCTTACCTGTAGAAGATTACCCGCCAGAAAGTGCTTCTGACTTTATCATTGCGCCAGAACAGATTGCTGATTTCAAGAAGCGCGTTTATGTAGGGGATAAGGCGAAGGCCAGAAATAATATCGCCGCCATTCGGCTTATCAAACATTTACGTGAAGTGAATCGTGATATCCGCGCAGGATTGACTTCAAAAGAACAGGAAATCTTGAGTGCCTATGTAGGATGGGGTGGATTGCCGAATGCTTTTCGCGATTCTGCCAGCGATACCATTGCTGATGGATGGGAAGAGATCGTTTTAGAGTTGGAATCTTTGATGGATGGGGACGAGCTTGAAGCGGCTGGCAGGTCCACACTGGATGCGCACTATACCTCATTGGATGTGATCTCTGCTATGTGGGATGCAGTAAAAGCTACAGGATTCCGAGAAGGTGCTGTAATGGAACCTGCTATGGGCATCGGGCATTTTTACGCATTGCAACCGGATGCGCAAAATGGAAAAGTGTATCGCTTTGGTGTTGAAAAAGATATTTTGAGTGCTGAAATTTCCAAACGTCTTTATCCAGAAGCACAAATTTATCAGGCCGGATTTGAAGAGATCAATCATTTTCAGGGCATGATGGATGTGGTAATTGGTAACCCGCCATTCGGTCAGCAGAAAGTTTATGATGCCCAGAATTTTAATTGGAGTCGGGTCTCTCCCAATATTCATAGTTATTTTTTCCGTAAGGGAATTGAGCAACTTCAACCACGTGGCATACAGGCTTTTGTGGTTTCCCGTTTCTTCCTGGATGCCGAATCCAAAGATTATGAGGATTTCAGAAAGGATTTCCATCGTCGTGCCCATTTGTTAAGTGCGGTACGTTTACCCAGAAATGCTTTTATGAAAAATGCAGGCACGCAGGTGGTGACGGATGTCATTTTTTTTCAACGTAGAGACCATGTATTAACAGAAGATGAAATAAAAGATTCCGGTTATCCTGAATGGGTTTACGGGGATGGTATTATTGGTGCTGATCCTGAAACGGGAAGAGGCGTATCCGGTAATCGTTATTTTGAAAAACATCCTGATCATATTTTGGGTACACCGGCATTGATACGCGGCATGTATCAGGAAAATGAACCAGCGGTTTTGCCGGATGATAGTGCATTGCCTTTGGATGAAAGAATGCGTCAGGTATTGATTCCTGATGTAAAAAATAACGTTCAACCATTATATCCATCAAAAATGATTGCTGAAAAGGAATGGGAGAAGAATAATCAGCTTTATGGTAATGATTTTAACAGAGAGATCATTAAAAAGACGCCACTGGGTTCTTTTATGTTATTGAAGGCTTCTCCTTCTGTTGCGCGTGACACCTTGGGATTTCAGTATGGTGACAATGAAGATATGGAAGTGGTTCAACAACAAGTGGATGCTTTATATCCACCGATGTTGGCTGTTCGCACGGATACTTATCGTGGATACACGCTGGCGCATACGCTCTTGGAAGAGATACCTGTTAAAAAGAAACGTCCATCAGAAGAGGGAGATAGTGGCACCGAAAATCTGGAATCTGACATCAACGAAAATGAATCAGAAGCCTCATTGGTTGGAGAAAATGCATTAGAGACCACAGATGCATCGAATGATGAACCGGAAGAGGCAGTTGATGCACCCAAAAAACGTAAGTATTCAGATGCCGATATTGCAAGAATTACCGGTATTGTCGGCATCCGTATGGCTCTACAGGATTTATTGAGTGCTCAAATTGATCCAAAAATGACTGATGCAGAAGTAGAATCTTATCGTGAAAAACTGAATGTGGTTTACGATGATTTTATCCAGAAAAACGGTTTACTTAATCGTCCTATCAATAAAAGGGTTTTCAAGGACGATGTGATGGCGGGTAATATACTTGCTCTGGAAAAAAACTATTTGCCTGAAATCAGTGCGGCGGTAGCCCGTAAGACAGGCGAAGAACGCAGACCGGAACAGGCAGAGAAATCTTCCATTTTTACCATGCGCACCAGATACCCTTCCGTGAAGCAGGATAAGGCAGACACTCCCTTGGATGCTTTACGTTTATCGATGTCTGAACATGGCAGGATTGATCCTGCATTTATCGTCAATTGTTTGCGTGACACTGAATGGTCAACAGGGAATGCGCAAAAAGATTGGGAGAAAGTGCGTGATGAACTAGGGACAGATATTTATCTGGACATTTCCCGTTTGCATAATACGTTCTATCTGGAAAACAGTATAGACTACCCTTATCAGGAAAGCGCCTACGCGTTAAGCGGGGACGTCAAAAAATCACTGAATGATGTGAATGAATGGTTGCAGTCTTTACATGATCTCGATGTCATGGAAGGGGTGAATGAGCTTACCCTTTTAAAAGAGGGCCTTGAACAGGTTCAACCGGCTCCGGTGCCATTGAGTGATATTGGTGTAAGATTTGGTGCTGCGTGGGTACCAGCAAAAGTGCATCAGCGTTTCTTGAAAGAAATTCTGAAAATACCTGAAGAAAATGAATTCAGTTGCGAATATCTGAAATCAACGGGTAAGTGGAATGTCGGCTATATCGATTTGGATTACCTGTCGGAATCCTTACGTTGGGCTGTTGGTAAAAAACGTTCTGCGCATTGGCTCATCGATAAAACCATCAATGGGCAACCTTTGGCTATTTTTGAGACGCACGATGGCGAACGTTATTTTCTGGAAAAAGAAACAGAAATAGCCAAACAAAAATCGATGGAAATGAAGCAGAATTGGTCACGCTTTATTTATAAGCATGAGTCTATCGCCACTATTTTGGAAACCACTTATAACGAAACATTCAATCGTTTTGTACCGCCCAAATTTGATGGAAGCCATTTGAAATTGGAAGGGGCTTCTGCCGCCATCCAGTTCAGGCCACATCAAAAAAATGGGGTGTGGCGCGGATTGCAGATGAGCAAGGTTTTCTTTGATCATGCTGTAGGTGCAGGAAAAACTTTTGTGGCTATTGCCTTGACGATGGAGATGCGTCGTTTGAAACGTGCGCGCAAACCATTATTGGTTGTTCCGAATGGACTGGTTGAACAGTGGCGTGATGCGTTCATTGAGCTTTATCCTAATGCGAATTTACTGGTGGCTTCGCCACAGGATGCGATGGCGAAAAATCGTCAGTCCTTCTTGGCCAAGGCGGCTTATGGTGATTGGGATTCGGTCATTATTCCACATTCCTTGTTTACCATGATTCCTCAAGATAATGTGTATGCTACACAAGTTATTGAGGAAGAAATACGGGATATGCAGGAAGCCTTGAATGAAATGATCTCTCGCGCAGATCATGACAAGGGTGGTGAAAAATCCAAGAAAATGAGTTTCAAGCGTCTGCAGCGTAAGATGGAAAACATAAAATCCGCTTTGGAGAGCAAATACAAGGATTCTGCATCCAAAGAGAAGACTTTGAACATTTTGGATGTTTGTGACTGGATGGTGGTCGATGAGGTTCAGGCTTTTAAAAATATGCGCATTGTAACAGATGCGAAAAATATTGCAGGACTGGGCAACCTTGAAGGTTCTTCCAAGGCATCTGATTTGTACATTAAAGCCCGTGCCATACAGAGAATGCGCGAAGATAGGGGTGGTATCGTTTATTTAACAGGTACGCCTTTATCGAATACAATGGCCGAACTGTATAACTGGATGCGGCATTTCGCTTACGACGAAATGCGGGAGGCGAACATTCTCCATTTTGATGCTTGGAGAAATGCTTTTTCAGAAACAACCAGAGAATATGCGTTTACACTGACAGGTGAATATAAGGAGAAAGAATATCTTTCTACTTTTGACAATCTTCCAGAATTGCAGAAAATGATCCAATTGTTCATGGATTCTGTCAGCATTAGCGATGTTCAGGAAATGCTCAAGGAAGCCGGTATGGATGACATGCCCATCCCTCCTATTGCTGGCGGTCAACCGAATGTGATTGTTTCGAAGCCGACACTTTCACAGGCGGCTTATATCGGTGAAGAAGTGGGTGAACATGATGATGGCACCCCTCAATTTACAGAAGGCAGCATTCTGGATCGCTTATCCAAACTTTCTGGAAAACCTGAAAAGGGTGAAGATAACATTTTGTCCCTTTCTTCAGAAATGAGTCGTTTAAGTCTGGATTTGCGGGCGGTAGATGGCAAACAAAATGAAAATGGTGAGGAAAATGGTGGTAAACTGGTAAGATGCTCTGAAGAAATTGCTAAAATATATCAGGAGTTTAACGAGGATCGCGGAACGCAATTGGTATTTTTGGATTTTTCTACACCGAAAGCCAAAAAAACGGGTAAAAAGCAAAAAATACCATACTCTGATCAGGTTATTCTTGATGCCATTAAGGACGTCAAGACTTATGAATCAGAACTCGAAGCACAGGGTTTTGCCAGCTTGGAAGTACAGAGCAAGGCGGAAAAAGCTGAAGAACGTCTGGAAAGATTATCGCCACAAGAGATACAGGATATTGAAAGCAAGTATTCTGGAGACGAAAACAGATGGTCAGCATATGAAGAATTGAAATCCATGCTGATTGAAAAAGGCATTCCTGAAAAGGAGATTGCTTTTATTCATGATTATGAAAAACCAAAAGATCGTGTTGAGCTTTTTGGCATGATGCGCTCTGGAAAAATGCGGGTATTGATGGGGTCGTCATCCAAAATGGGCGCAGGGATGAATGTACAGGATTTATTGGTAGCAGAGCATCATCTGGATGCCCCTTATCGCCCATTGGATATTGAACAACGTTTGGGACGCATATTGCGTCAGGGAAACAGGCTGTTGGAGAAATATGGCCCTGAAAGATTTCAGGTATATGTCAATTATTATGTCACTGAAGGCGCTGGAGATGTAGGGCGTTGGCAAATATTGAAATACAAGAAAGATTTCATTGATCAATATGCCAAGCGTAATGGCATTCGCCGTGTTGAAGACCCTTCATCACAAGCATTGAACCCAAGCAGAATGATGGCAGAATCTTCTGGTAGTGATATTCTCTCCGATTCTACAGAGATGGCTGATTTGGTGAAAAAGATGCGTATTGCTGAATCCGCATGGTTGGGAACCTTGCGCGATTTACGTAGAGAAATGAAAGAAAGCGCAAGTCGGAAAGAATATTACAGCAAAGAGTTACCGATCGTCCAAAAAACAGCAGAAATCATTTTGGATTGGGATGCTTCCGTTCATCAGCGTTCCGCCGTATTAAGTGCCGAGAGAGAAGCTTTACGCGAAGCGGTTAAGGCAGAAAAAATGGCGGCTAAAGCTGAAAAAGAAGCGGCTAAAATCGCTGAAAAAGAAGCCAAAAAAGCGGCTAAAGCCGCTGAAAAAGCTGCCTCTAAAAAGAATGGCGATGCATCCGAAGCGCTGGATTTAGATGAATTGGAAGAAGATGATTTATCTTCCAATAACCTTGCAGATAATGAAAATGTCAAAAACAAAGAAAATGTTGGAGTAGCAACATCAGAGAAAAATGATCAGGAAAAGGATGAAGGGCATGCATCAGATGAGCGTGGACCTTATCATTATTGGTCATTGGATAATGCAACCATCAACAAATATGAAAAATCCTGGATATATAA